>NZ_JBHYJC010000015.1:0-175113 GCF_042749045.1 Streptomyces sp. NPDC059008
GGGCCTGTCGTGCGCGCCGCGTGCCGGGGCCGGGGTAATGAATGTCGGCTGGTGCTACCGGGTCAGCCCCGGGAATCCGCCGGTTTCTCCGCCCTTGTCAGACGGTGACCTTCTCCAGGGCCTCACCCAGGGCCTTGGCTTCGTCGGGGGTCAGCTCGACGACGAGCCGCCCGCCGCCTTCGAGCGGAACGCGCATGACGATGCCCCGCCCCTCCTTGGTCACCTCGAGCGGGCCGTCACCCGTCCGCGGCTTCATGGCCGCCATGCTCGTTCCCCTTCCTGAAACCAGCTCATCTCAGCCGACGGCCCGAATAGGCACGTGTCACCGGCATCGAACACATTGCTTCCAGGCCATTATCCCGCATCGAACGACCCGATGACCAACATCGGGGAGCATCCCTTCGGCAACGCGCTCTCTCAAACCCACCCAATTCGGGGAGGTGGCTGCGATACTCCTCCGCCCGCCGGTGCCCGACGCGCCCGCTTTCTTTGATGTACGTCACATGCGAACCGCCGATGATCTCCGGCATCCTGAGCGCTGACTGCCGCTGCCGAGCAGTCCGAGCCGCGACGGAGGGGACTCCCACTATGGCCGACACCGTGCTCTACGACGTGACCGACGGACTCGCGACGATCACGCTCAACCGCCCCGACGCGATGAACGCGCTGAACATCGAGGCGAAGGTCCTGCTGCGGGACACCTTGGAACAGGCCGCCGCCGACCCCGCCGTACGCGCCGTGCTGCTCACCGCCACCGGGCGCGCCTTCTGCGTCGGCCAGGACCTCAAGGAGCACATCGGCCTGCTGGCGCAGGACCGGGCGAACGGCTCCGGCGGCACCATGAACACCGTGCGTGAGCACTACAACCCGATCGTGACGGCGCTGACCGAGATGCCCAAGCCCGTGGTCGCGGGCGTCAACGGGGTCGCCGCGGGCGCCGGTGCGGGCTTCGCGCTCGCCGCCGACTACCGCGTCGTCGCCGACTCCGCGTCCTTCAACACCTCCTTCGCCGGCGTCGCGCTGACCGCCGACTCCGGGGTGTCCTGGACGCTGCCCCGGCTGATCGGCCATGGCAGGGCCGCCGATCTGCTGCTCTTCCCGCGCAGCATCAGCGCCCAGGAGGCGTACGAACTGGGCATCGCCAACAAGGTCGTAGCGGCCGACGAGCTGGCGCAGGAGGCCGCGGCCGTCGCCCGCCGGCTGGCCCAGGGGCCGACCGCCGCCTACGCCGCGATCAAGGAGTCGCTGGCCTACAGCGCCGGGCACTCGCTCGCCGAGACCCTCGGCAAGGAGGACGAACTGCAGGTCCGGGCCGGGGCGTCGGAGGACCACCGGATCGCGGTCGAGGCGTTCGTGAAGAAGGAGAAGCCGGTCTACCTGGGCCGCTGAGCCGCCGGGCGATCCGGCCGGCCGCGCGGGCCGGCCGGCCCGGTCAGCCGGCCGCCGCCTCCACGGCCCGGCGCACATGGCAGTCCGCCAGATGGTCGTTGACCAGGCCGCACGCCTGCATCATCGCGTAGGCGGTGGTCGGGCCGACGAAGCGGAAGCCGCGCTTCTTGAGCTCCTTGGCGAGCGCCGTGGACTCCGGGGTCACCGGCGCGACGTCCGCGACGGTGCGTGGCACGGGCCGGCCGGCCCGGTCGGGGGCGTAGGACCAGATCAGCTCGTCCAGTTCGCCGGAGGCCAGCCCGGCGGCGACCTGGGCGTTGTTGATCGTCGCGGCGATCTTGGCGCGGTTGCGGATGATGCCGGGGTCGGCGAGCAGCCGCTCGGCGTCCGCTTCGGTGAACCGCGCCACCGCCGAGATCCGGAAACCGGCGAACGCGGCACGGAATCCGGGGCGGCGCCGCAGGATCGTGATCCAGGAGAGCCCGGACTGGAAGGCCTCCAGGGTCATCCGCTCGAAGAGCGCGTCATCGCCGTGGACCGGCAGGCCCCACTCCGTGTCGTGGTACGCGCGGTAGTCGGCCATCTGCTCCGACGCCATGCCCCAGGGGCAGCGCGCGAGGCCGTCCGGTTCGGTCACCACACCGCTCATGCCCGCTCCTCGCCTTCCCCGCGCCGGGGTGGCTCGGGGGCGCCGGCGGACGGGTCCGGGGCCGCGCTCGGCTGCGGGCCGCCCTCGATCAGCCCCGGGCCGCCGATGGCCGCGGCATGGGCGCCGGCCAGGGCCGCCTCCAGCTCGGCGATCCGGGCGTCGCGCTCGGCCAGCTCGGCGCCCAGGCGGTCCAGGACGTCGTCGACGTCGTTCATCCGATAGCCGCGGACGGTCACCGCCAGCCGTACGGCATCCACGTCGGCGCGGGCCACCGGGCGGTCCTCGGGCAGCGGGTCGTACAGCCGGTCCGGCTCGGAATCCCGCAGCCCACCGCCGTCACCGCCGCCGACGACCACGAGCGTGACCGCGGCCACCACCACGACCATCGCGATCAGCAAGAACCAGAACACGACCAACTCCCCGGACTATGTGCCTGCCTCGATCGTGCCATGCGGGTCCGACAGTTAGGGTCGCTCCCGGACCACGGAGAGGAAGTCAGGGAATGCTGCGGCTGGGGAAACGCGAGTTCGAGGCGCATGAGCCGGTGATCATGGCCATCGTCAACAGGACCCCGGACTCGTTCTACGACCAGGGCGCCACCTTCCGTGACGAGCCCGCGCTCGCCCGCGTGGAGCAGGCGGTGGCCGACGGCGCCGCGATCATCGACATCGGCGGCGTCAAGGCCGGCCCCGGAGAGGAGGTCAGCGCCGAGGAGGAGGCCCGCCGCACGGTCGGCTTCGTCGCCGAGGTCCGCGGGCGCTTCCCCGATGTGGTGATCAGCGTGGACACCTGGCGGGCCGAGGTCGGCGAGGCGGTCTGCGAGGCCGGCGCGGACCTGCTCAACGACGCCTGGGGCGGCGTCGATCCGCGGCTGGCCGAGGTCGCGGCGCGGTACGACGTCGGCCTGGTGTGCACCCACGCGGGCGGCGTCGAGCCGCGCACCCGCCCGCATCGGGTGACCTACGACGACGTGATGGCGGACATCCTGCGGGTGACGCTCGGACTCGCGGAGCGGGCCGTGGAGTTGGGCGTCCGGCGCGACGCGATCCTGATCGATCCGGGGCACGACTTCGGCAAGAACACCCGGCACAGCCTGGAGGCGACCCGCCGGCTGGGCGAGATGACCGACTCCGGCTGGCCGGTGCTGGTCTCGTTGTCCAACAAGGACTTCGTCGGCGAGACGCTCGACAAGCCGGTCAAGGAGCGGGTGCTGGGCACGCTGGCGACCACCGCCGTGTCGGCCTGGCTGGGCGCCCAGGTCTACCGCGTCCACGAGGTCGCCGAGACCCGGCAGGTGCTGGAGATGGTGGCCGCCATCGCCGGCCACCGGCCCCCGGCGGTCGCCCGCCGGGGACTGGCCTGAGCCGCCGGCACCGGCCCTGGACCGCCCCGGGCGGCTCAGGGCCGCCGCGGCCTCAGATCCCGACCTCCTTGGTCACCAGCGCGATCGCCTCGTCCACGTCGTCGCTGAGGTGGAACAGCTCCAGATCGTGCATCGACGCCTTGCCCTCGGCGATGACGGTGTCGCGCAGCCAGTCGATCAGGCCGCTCCAGTAGGCCGTGCCGAACAGCACGATCGGGAAGCGGGTGACCTTGCGGGTCTGGACGAGGGTGAGCGCCTCGAAGAGCTCGTCGAGCGTGCCGAGGCCGCCGGGGAGCACCACGAACCCGCGGGCGTACTTCACGAAGCACGTCTTGCGGACGAAGAAGTAGCGGAAGTCGACGCCGAGGTTCACATAGTCGTTCATGCCCTGCTCGAAGGGCAGCTCGATGCCCAGCCCGACCGAGGTCCCGCCGGCCTCGTTGGCGCCCTTGTTGGCGGCCTCCATGGCACCGGGGCCACCACCGGTGATCACCGCGAACCCGGCGTCGACCAGCGCCCGCCCGATCCGCACACCGGCGTCGTACTCCTTGGAGTCGCGCGGCGTACGGGCCGACCCGAAGACGCTGACGGCCGGGCCCAGCTCGGCCAGCGCACCGAAGCCCTCGACGAACTCGGACTGGATGCGCATCACGCGCCAGGGGTCGGTGTGCACCCACTCGGAGGGGCCTTCGGAGTCCAGCAGCCGCTGGTCCGTGGTGCCCGCCTGCACCTGGTCGTGACGGCGCAGAACGGGCCCCAGCCGCTGCTCCTCGGGGACCGGCGCTCCCTCGGGACTGGCCATGACGTACTCCCTCCGCAGACAGATCGTTTGCCGTTTCAGCCTAGATCCGCCCAGGTGCACAGCAGGGGAATTCGGCTCGTACGGGATCGGTGGGCGACCGGTCCCTTGGACGCCGGGCGGGCGCTCAGGCCGTCAGCCAGGCGCGCAGCCGCTCCTCGCAGTGCAGAACGCGCTCGACCTCGACCCGCTCGTCCTTCTTGTGCGCGAGCAGCGGGGCACCGGGACCGTAGTTGACGGCCGGGACGCCCAGGGCGCTGAAACGGGACACGTCGGTCCAGCCGAACTTGGGCATCGCCCTGCCGCCGACGGACTCCATGAACGCCTTGGCCGCCGGGTGGGAGAGCCCCGGCAGCGCACCGGGCGAGTGGTCGTCGACGACGAACTCGTCCACCGGGCAGTCCGCGAAGACCTCGCGGACGTGCGCGATGGCCTCGTCGGGGGTGCGGTCGGGCGCGTAGCGGAAGTTGACGGTGACCGTGCAGGCGTCGGGGATGACGTTGTTGGCCACACCGCCCTCGACGCGTACGGCGTTGAGGCCCTCGCGGTATTCGAGGCCGTCGATCACGGGGCGGCGCGGCTCGTACGCGGCGAGCTTCGCCAGGATCGGGGCGGCCGCGTGGATCGCGTTGGCGCCCATCCAGCTGCGGGCGGAGTGCGCGCGCTCCCCGGTGGTGCGCAGCAGGACCCGCAGGGTGCCCTGGCAGCCGCCCTCCACCTGGCCGTCGGAGGGCTCCAGGAGGACGGCGAAGTCCCCGGCGAGCCAGTCGGGGTGCGCCTCGGCGACCTTGCCCAGGCCGTTGAGGTGCGCGGCGACCTCCTCGTTGTCGTAGAAGACGAAGGTCAGGTCGCGGTTGGGCGCGGGGACCGTGGCGGCCATCCGCAGCTGGACGGCGACGCCGGACTTCATGTCGCAGGTGCCGCAGCCCCACAGGACGCCGTCCTCGTCCAGCCGCGACGGGACGTTCTGAGCGATCGGGACGGTGTCGAGGTGTCCGGCGAGCACCACCCGCTCGGCGCGGCCCAGGTGCGTACGGGCCACGACGTTGTTGCCGTACCGGTCGACGGTCAGATGCGGCAGTGCGCGCAGGGCGTGCTCGACGGCGTCGGCCAGGTCCGCCTCCTCGCCACTGACGGAGGGGAAGTCGACGAGCTGCGCGGTCAGCTGCGCGGCGTCGAGCGACAGGTCCAGGGCGGGGTGGTGTGTGGAGCGCTCCATGGGACCGACCCTATCCGCAGCACTCCAGTACGGTGGGCTCGTGTCCGCCCAGCCCGCAGCCCCCCGCCGCCGCAAGCGCCTCTGGCGTACCGCCGCGGCCTTCGCCGTCCTGCTCGGACTCGCCTGCTATCTGGTGGTGCAGTACGTGACCGGCGGCCCGGGGGCACCGCGCTGCACGGTGCGCGCCCAGGGCGACGAGAAGGACTACGAGCTCTCCCCCGAGCAGGCCGCCAACGCCGCGACGATCTCGGCGGTGGCCTCCTCGCGCGGGCTGCCGGAGCGGGCGGTGACCATCGCGCTGGCGACCGCGATGCAGGAGTCGGGGCTGCGCAACATCGACTTCGGCGACCGGGACTCGGTCGGGCTCTTCCAGCAGCGGCCTTCCCAGGACTGGGGCACCGTGAAGCAGATCATGGACCCGGTCTACTCGGCAGGGGAGTTCTACCGGCACCTGGCCAAGGTTCCCGGCTACTCCCGGCTGCCGCTGACCGTCGCCGCGCAGAAGGTGCAGCGCAGCGGCTATCCGCAGGCGTACGCCAAGCACGAGGCGAACGCCGCGCGGCTGACCGGGGCGCTGACCGGGCGCGACGGGGGTGCGATGACCTGCACCGAGAGCCGCCCGGTGGACAGCAAGGCGGGCGGCGCGGCCAAGGTGCGCGAGAAGCTGGTGCGGGAGTTCGGGCCCGAGGTGCTGCCGCGGACGACGGGCTCGGCGGGGCGCGGTGCGGGCGGCGAGCGCGGTCTGACGGTTCCGGTGCGGCCGGTCGGGCCGGTGGCGGCGGGCGACGCCTCGCGGCGCGGCTGGGAGCTGGCCGTGTGGGCGATGGCGCACTCCGCGGAACTGCGCATCGAACAGATCACTTATGCCGGCCGGACGTGGTCGGCGGCCGATGCGGACAAGGGCTGGCAGCGTAAGCCGGACGGCGCGGCGAAGGCCGGGCGCGACGTTCGTATTATCACCGCGCAATAAGTCCGCAGAGTTCCCCTTGAGTGCGCTGCCGATCGGGCGGCGGTAATTTCCCCCGCGGTAAGGGGAATTGAGATCACAAAGGCCGTGCGCACCGCCAATTCCCTTGCGCCAGAAGGCCCGTGACGCTTCCGCCCGCTGCGCCGCGCGCACATATCGAGCACCTTCCGCCACGGCCGAATATGTGTCGCGTTACCAATTCTTTACCTTAATTCACCGCAACCTTCGGGGGTCTGAAGCGGTAGTCAGTGCGTCCGCCCGGCGGACATGGCACATCTGTCAGAAGTACGAGTCCCTCTCCGTAAAAGGAGCACCATGTCCCTCCCCGTTACGCGTCGGATCGCCCGAGCCGCCCTGCTCGTCGCAGCAGGTGCCGCTCCCGTGGTCGGTGCGGCCGGTACCGCCAGCGCCGCGGCACTGCCCGCCAAGGCGCCCGACCTGGTGGGCGGGCTCACCGCACCCCTGGACTCCCGCAACACCAACAAGGCCCTCGACCACGCCGCGCACGACGGCGCCGGTGTGCTGAACACGACCGGCAAGAAGGCGGTGACCAAGCTCGCCCCGGCGCTCGTCGAGACCGCGGCCCCCGCCGTCAAGAAGGTCCTGCCGATCACCCACGGTGCCGCGCAGAAGGCCGAGGGCACGGCCCGCCCGTTCACCAAGGACGGCATCACGACCAACAAGCTGCCGGTCGACGCGGCCATGGGCCTCGCCGGTCAGGCCCTGCTCGGCGGGCTGCCGGTCGGCCGCTGACCGCACCGCCGGCGAAGCACGCGCGGGGGCCCGGGGAGTTCGCTCTCCCCGGGCCCCCGCGCACGCGTGTGCGGGCCTACTTCGCCAGGCGGCGCACCGCGGCGTCGACCCGCTCGTCGGTGGCGGTGAAGGCGATCCGTACGAACCGCTCCCCCGCCGGGCCGTAGAACTCGCCGGGGGCGACGAGGATGCCGCGCTCGGCGAGCTCGCCGACGGTGTCCCAGCAGGGCTCGTCGCGGGTCGCCCAGAGGTAGAGCGACGCCTCGCTGTGCTCGATGCGGAAGCCCGCGGCCTCGAAGGCGCCGCGCAGCGCGGCGCGCCGGCGGGCGTAGCGCGCACGCTGCTCGGCAACATGGGTGGTGTCACCGAGCGCGGCGACGGTGGCGGCCTGGACGGGCGCGGCGATCATCATGCCGCCGTGCTTGCGGATCTGCAGCAGGTCGCCGAGGACCGCGGCGTCGCCGACGAGGAAGGCGGAGCGGTAGCCGGCGAGGTTGGAGCGCTTGGAGAGGGAGTGGACGGCGACGATGCCGTCCGGTGAGCCGCCGCAGACGTCCGGGTGGAGCACGGAGACCGGGTCGGCCTCCCAGCCCAGTTCGAGGTAGCACTCGTCGCTGAAGAGCAGCACACCGTGCTCGCGCGCCCAGGCGACCGTGCGGCGCAGCTCCTCGGCGCCCAGCACCCGGCCGGTGGGGTTGGACGGCGAGTTCAGCCAGAGCAGTCGCAGGCCGTCGGGGTCCAGGTCCCAGGGGTCGTCGTAGACGACCGGCTCGGCGCCGGCCAGGCGGGCGCCGACCTCGTACGTCGGGTAGGCCAGGCGCGGGTAGCCGACCTTGTCGCCGGCGCCCAGACCCAGCTGGGTCGGCAGCCAGGCCACCAGCTCCTTGGAGCCGACGACCGGCAGCACGTTGGTGTGCGCCAGGCCCCGGGCGCCCAGGCGGTCGGCGGCCCAGCCGGTGAGCGCGTCGCGCAGCTCGGCCGTCCCCCACACCGTCGGATAGCCCGGACTGTCGGCCGCCGCGGTCAGCGCCTGGCGGACCACGGCGGGGACCGGGTCGACGGGGGTGCCGACGGACAGGTCGACGATCCCGTCGGCGTGCGCGGCGGCGGTGGTCTTGTACGGCTCCAGCCGGTCCCACGGGAAGACGGGAAGCCGGTCGCGGAGCGACTCCCGGGAGGATTCGGGCTGGGGGGTGGAGGCTGCGCCCACGGTGCTCTCTTTCTCGGTGGTGCCGGGACGCCCGGCGGATACGCCTCGGTCCCGTACGGCGGAAGGCCGTACGGGACCGAGGCAGGTCGAAGCCGTACGGCCGGGGCCGTACGGGTCCGGGGCGGCGCCGTGCGACCGCTGACGACGTCGGAGGCCGGAAGGGAGCGGCGAGGCTCCCTCCTGGGCCCTCGGGTCGTTACTGGTTCTGCGGCGGCAGCCCCGCGACGAAGGGGTGGTCCCGCTCGATCAGGCCGAGCTTGCTGGCGCCACCGGGCGAGCCGAGCTCGTCGAAGAACTCCACATTCGCCTTGTAGTAGTCCTTCCACTCCTCCGGGGTGTCGTCCTCGTAGAAGATCGCCTCGACCGGGCAGACCGGCTCACAGGCGCCACAGTCGACGCATTCGTCCGGGTGGATGTACAAGGACCGGGAGCCCTCGTAGATGCAGTCGACCGGGCACTCCTCGATGCACGCCTTGTCCTTGACGTCGACACAAGGCTGCGCGATGACGTAGGTCACGCTGTCGTTCCTCCTCGGTAGGGCCGGCGGGACCGATTGGCGGTACCGCCGCTGGGCGCGCGGGAGCGCGGCGTCGTCGATGCCCGCCACCTAGTATCTCCGTTCCCGGGCACGAGACGAACAAGAGGGGCGGTTTGAGCGATGGAATTCCTGGCCGGCGGTCGCGCGGAAGTCCGTATCACCCGTGCTGACGTGGGCAAAAGGGTATCCGTCCGGCGTCGGACGGGGGGTGGGCCCGGGGAGGCGGCGTTCACGGACGCGGTCGGCGTTCTCACATCGTGGGAACAGGGTGTGCTGAGCATCACACGGCGCAGCGGCGAGTGTGTGCGGATCGAGGAATCCTCGCTGGTCGCGGCGAAGGTCGTGCCCACCCGTCGCCCGACCACCACCCCTCAAGGAGCTTCGCGCCCCTTCTGGATGGCACCGGCCCGCAGAAGGGTGCCGGCGGCCGGCACCCGGGAGCTCCAGCAGGTCGCGGCCCGCGGCTGGCCGGCTGTCGAGACCGAACGTCTCGGGGAGTGGACGCTACGCGCCTCCGGGGGGTTCACCCGCCGGGCCAACTCCGTACTGCCCCTCGGGGACCCCGGCCTCCCACTGGACGAGGCCCTTGAGCGGGTCGAGCGGTGGTACGGCGACCGCGGGCTGCCGGCGGTGATCGTGGTCGCCACCGGGCGGGCGGACACCGACGAGGAGCTGGCCGCGGAGCTGGCCGGGCGCGGCTGGCGCGACGAGGCGCACACCAGGGTCCTGATCTCGGCGCTGGCACCGCTCGCGGACACCGCGGCCGACACCGCCCGCGTCACGCTGTCGCGGGAGGCGGGCGCGCAGTGGCTGGCCCTGTACAACCGGACCGGCGACGCTCCCACCGACCAGGCGCGGGCGGTGCTGACCGGCGGCCCCTCGGTGTGGTTCGCCACGGTGCGCGGCGCCGAGGGCGGGACGGCGGCGATCGGCCGCCTGGTCGTCGACGGGCGCTGGGCGGGGTTCGCGGCGCTGGAGGTGGACCCGGCCCTGCGGCGGCAGGGACTGGCCACACTGGTGATGGCGGCCCTCGCCGAGCGGGCCCTGGACGAGGGGGCCTCCGCGGCGTATCTGCAGGTCGAGGCGGACAACGCGGGCGCCCTGGCGTTCTACGAGCGGCTCGGCTTCAGCGACCACCACGGCTACCACTACCGGCGTGCCCTGCCGGGCGGCCGCGACTGACGGAGTACCCCCCATGCCCCAGGAACCCGAGCCGGAACAGGCCGCCCGTGCCGCGCGGCGGCGGCTGTTCGCCGAGGCCGCGCGCGCGAAGGCGCCCGACCTGGCGCTGCTGTGCCTGCTGATCGGCGCCGAGGCCGACCCCGGGCTGGACGAGCGCGGCATCGACGACGTCCAGATCGAACTGGACCGCCTGGCCGGGCTGCTGCCCTACGCGCCCGCCCGTCGCCCGACCACCGCCCCGGCCGGAAGCGCTGCGCGCTGCCCCTCTGACAGCGGCCCGGGCGCCTGGGCCCGCAACCTCGCCGAGCTGCTCGGCACCCGCTGCGGCTTCGGCGGCTCCCCGGCCGACTACCGGCGGCTTCAGTCCTCGCTGCTGCACGAGGTGGTGCGGCGCCGCCGGGGCCTGCCGATCCTGCTGTCGGTGGTGTGGATGGAGGTCGCCCGGCGGGCCGGCGCACCCGTGTACGGGGTGGCGCTGCCGGGGCACTTCGTCGTCGGCTTCGGCGACCCGTACGGGGCGCACGTACTGGCCGATCCGTTCGCGGGCGGGCGGCCGCTCACCGATGACGACGCGGCACTGCTGGTCGCGGGGGCGACCGGTGGACGACTGACCGAGCAGATGATCGAGCCCGCCGGCCCGCTGGACGTCGTGCTGCGGGTGCTCAACAACATCCGGGCCTGGGCGCAGGCTCGCCCGGAGCACAGCGCGGTGCAGCTGTGGGCGCTGGAGTTGTCGCTGCTGCTGCCGAGCCATCCGGCGCGGCTGCGCCATGAGCGGGCCCGGCTGCTCGTCCAGCGGGGCGAGTTCCTCGCCGGGGCGGCCGAGCTGGAGGAGTACGCGCGGGTGGTGGAGGCCGTCGAGCCGGCCGGTGCGGACGCGATCCGCCGCGAGGCCGCCGCGGCCCGCGCCATGCTCAACTGAGCTGCGGCGGCAGGCCCGGCGTCAGCCGGGGAAGCTCCGTGACGGGGGCCCCGGCCGCGAGTCCCATAAGACGCGTCCGGCGCCGGACGACCAGTACGGTCGCATCGTCCAGCAGTTGGCCGCCGGTGAAGGACTCCAGGTCGGCGCGGAGGGTGCGGGCCAGCTCGGGCGGTTCCAGGCCGGTCCAGCCGGCCAGGCGCTCGGCCAGCGGGTAGAACTCGCCGTCCGCGCCGCGTGCCTCGGTGACGCCGTCGGTGCACAGCACGACCCAGTCGTCCGGCTCCGGCAGGACCCGGACGGCGCGGCGCGGCTCGGCGCTGAGCGGGCCCAGGCCCAGCGGCAGCCCGCCCTCGCCGTCCCGGCGTTCGTACACCGTGCCCGCGCGCACCAGGTAGTACGGGATGTGGCCGCAGGACAGCACCCGGCCCCGGGGCCCGGTGGGGGTGTCGCGCATCTCCATCAGCAGCGCCGTGACGAAGCGCTCGTCGGTGCCCTGCTCGACGGAGCGGGTGTTGTAGCGGGTCAGCGCGCTCTCCATGCGCTCGGCCACCGACTCCAGGGAGTCCTGGTACTGCGCGGCCTCCCGGAACGACGCCAGCACCTCCAGGCCGGCGCCGATCGCCGGCATGCCCTTGCCCTGTACGTCGCCGATCATCAGCCGCAGCCCGTGGGGGGTGTCGATGGCCTCGTAGATGTCACCGCCGACCCGGGCGCCCTCCTGGGCGGAGACATAGAAGCCGTACGCCTCGACCGGCCCGGCGCTCAGCGGCAGCTCGCGCAGCATCGCCCGCTGCACCGTGTCGGCCACCAGGCTCGTGCGGGCGTGCAGCGCCTCGCGTTGCAGCCGGGTGCGGCACAGCACCAGGGAGAAGACCGCCACCAGGACCGCCCCGAAGATGCCGACGACCCGGCTGGCCGGGGCCCAGTCGGGCACCGTGAAGATGTCGACGTAGGTCAGGCACACCACGAAGACGGCCGCCACCAGGCGCGTGTGGCGGTAGGAGCAGCGCAGCGCGGCGTACAGCGGGGCGATGCCCATGAAGGCCGAGATGTGCAGCTCCGGGCCGGTCGTCGCGTCCAGGACGGTGACGACGAGGATCGCGAGGATCAGCAGCGCGGTGGCGCGGCGATCGCTCGTTGTGCCTCGGTTGGCGGCCGTCACACCTCCAGCCTGCGCGAAGCCACCCGGCACCGCACAGGGACGAAGGTCCCGCGCCCGTGGGGCCGGAGGGGCGGGATCGGAGCGACTCCTAGAGCCAGCCCTTGTCGCGTGCCGTGCGGACCGCCTCGGCGCGGTTGCGGGCGCCGGTCTTCTGGATGGCGGTGGAGAGGTAGTTGCGGACCGTGCCCTGGGACAGATGCAGGGCGTGGGCGATCTCGGCGTTGGTGGAGCCGTCGGCGGCCGTCCGCAGCACCTGCCGTTCGCGCGCGGTCAGCGGGCTGGCCCCGTCGGCGAGCGCGGCCGCCGCCAGGGCCGGGTCGATGACCCGCTCACCGCGCAGCACGCGGCGTACCGCGTCCGCGAGCCGGGCCGCCGGGGCGTCCTTGACCAGGAAGGCGTCGGCGCCGGACTCCATGGCGCGCCGCAGATAGCCGGGGCGGCCGAAGGTGGTGAGGATGACGATCTTCACGGCGGGCAGCTCGGCACGCAGCGCGGCCGCCGCGTCCAGCCCGCTGATGCCGGGCATCTCGATGTCCAGCAACGCGACATCGACGTCCTGCGCCCGCGCCGCCGGCAGCACCTCGTCCCCGCGGGCCGCCTGTGCGACGACCTCCAGGTCCTCCTCCAGCGACAGCAACGCGGCCAGCGCCTCCCGGACCATCGACTGGTCCTCGGCCAGCAGCACTCTGATCATGACGGCCACCTTAGAGCTCCCCGCCCACGGCCCCACCCGTGCCCCGTACACCCTCGTCGGCCGGGGTCGGGGTCCCGGAAGGGGCGGGGGCGGCCATCGGGACGTAGGCGCGCAGGGCGAAGCCGCGGCCGCGGGGGGCGGGGCCGGTCTCCAGGCGGCCGTCGGCCAGGGCCAGGCGTTCCCGCAGGCCGCTGAGGCCGTTGCCGTCGTGCTGGGTGCGGGGCGGGCCGGCGCCGTCGTCGAGCACCGCCAGGCACAGGGAGCGGCGCTCGTCGGCCTCCCACTCCTCGGTGAGCAGCAGCTCGCAGTGGCGGGCACCGCTGTGCCGTACGACGTTGGTGACGGCCTCGCGCAACGCCCAGGCCAGCGCGCCCTCCTCGTCGGCCGCGAGCCCGCGGCGGGCGCCCTCCAGGGCGGGGTCGACGGTGAGCGTGACGCCGGCGGTGCGCAGCGCGGCCCGCGCGCCCGCCAGCTCGACGGCGAGCCGGGGGCGGCGGTAGCCGGTGACCGCCTCGCGGACGTCGACCAGCGCCTGTCTGCTGACCCGCTCGATGTCGGCGACCTGCTGGGCCGCGTCGGCCGGTTTGTCCGGCAGCATCCGCCCCGCCAGCTCGCTCTTGAGCGTGATCAGGGAGAGCGAGTGGCCCAGGAGGTCGTGCAGATCGCGGGCGAGGCGCAGCCGCTCGTCGTTGGCGGCCAGCCGGGCGACCTCCTCGCGGGCCTCGCGCAGCTGCGCGGTCGTGCGGATCAGATGCTGCACGCCGACCATGGCGAAGCCGCTCAGGAGGCAGGGCAGCGCGTAGGCGAAGAGGTAGACCCGGGTGTCCTCGTAGCGCAGGCCGATCGCCAGGAGGGCGGCCGTCAGCGCCGGGATGGCCCAGCGCGACAGCCGGAACGGCAGCGTCACCGCGCAGGCGACACAGACGAAGGTGAACAGCACCAGCCAGTTGGGGCCCAGGGTCCACGACAGCAGCCCGGCGAGCAGCGCGAGCAAGGCCACCATCGCCCGCACCACGGTCCCGCGCAGCGGGGCGTGGACCATGTGCCGGAAGACCACGGCGAAGTAGACGGCGATGAAGGCCGAGAGGCCCGTCCACCCCAGGGCCTCGCCCCGCGCCGACAGCTCGCCGTCGAGCAGCTGCCCGACGGGCCCGGACAGGTACAGGAACCAGATGACGATCCACAGCGACTTGGTCATCGCCTGCCGGCGGTTGCGCGGCGGGGACCCGATCATGACGGGGTTGCGTTCGGTCCCCGGCTCAGTCATCGCGCATCCGGCCTGCCCGCCCCACCATCGACTCATCCGTGATCACGCCGCGCGGGCGTCCTTGCGGTACAGCCAGGCCGCACCGCCGGCAAAGAGAACAAGGTAACCGAGGAGGATGGCCATGTCCTTCCCGTGCGGGGCGGTGCCGGCCTCCACCGCCGTGCCGAGCGCGGCGTAGGCGTGGGTGGGCAGCCACTCGGCGATGTTCTGCACCCACTGCGGCAGGATCGTCAGCGGCATCCACAGGCCGCCGAGGAAGGCCAGCGCGAAGTAGACCAGCATCGATATCGGGCGGACCGCGTCGCCGGTGGCGAGGTAGCCGATGGCGACGCCGAGCGCGGCGAAGACGAAGCTGCCGAGCCAGGTGCCGAGCACGATCGCGGCCCACTGCCAGGCCGCGAGCCGGACGCCTTTGACCGCCGCGCCGGCGATCATGACGAGCACGATGGAGGGCAGGCTGACCGTCGCCGCCGCGGCTATCTTCGCGGCGACATAGCCGCGGCCGGGCAGGGCCGTCAGCCGCAGCTGCCGCACCCAGCCCTTCTCGCGCTCCTTGGCGATGCGCTCGCTGTTGCCCAGCAGCACGGCGGTCATGGCGCCGAACGCCGCCATGGAGACCATGTAGTAGAGCCCCATGTCCAGCTTCATACCGGGGATCGGCCTGCTGTCCGCGCCGCCGGCGATGATCAGGTACAGCGCCGGCGGATAGATCACCGAGAAGAACATGAACTTCTTGTTGCGCAGGGCGCGGATGATCTCCAGCTTGATCAGGGTGGTCATCGGGCCGCCTCCTCGGCGGTGGTGGGGGTCGCGTCGGACGCCGAGGTGAGGGCGAGGAAGGCCTGCTCCAGGCCGAGGCCGGAGACCTCCAGATGCCGCGGGTAGAGGCCGAGGGCGTACAGGGCGTGGACGGTGGCGTCGGCGTCCTGGGACTGCAGGCGCACCGTCCGCCGGCCGGAGCCCGCGGCCGAGCCGCTGTCGGACACCGTCAGTGAGGTCAGGAACGGCAGGCCGGAGAGGGCGTCGACCTCGACCGGCTCGTCGAGGTCGAAGCTGACCCGGCGGGCACCGGCCCTGGCCTTGATCTCGGCTGCGGTGCCGTCGGCCAGCACCCGGCCGCGGTGCAGCACGATCACCCGGTCGGCGATCTCGTCGGCCTCTTCGAGGTAGTGCGTCGCGAAGAGGACCGTACGGCCCTGCCGGGCCTGCCGGCGCATCGCGCCCCAGAACGTCTGCCGGGCCGAGACGTCCATGCCGGTGGTCGGCTCGTCCAGCACGATCAGGTCGTTGACACCGGCAGTGGCCAGGGCGAAGCGCACCCGCTGCTCCTGGCCGCCGGAGAGCTTGTCGACCATGCGGTCGGCGATGTCGGCGATGCCGGCGGTGGCCAGGACCTGGTCGAGGGGGTAGCCGCGCGGATGCAGATCGCGGGCCAGCCGGACCAGCTCCTTGACCTTGACGCCCTCCATCAGGCCACCGCTCTGCAGCATCGCGCCGACCCTGCCCTGCTCCATGGCGCGCTGCGGGCTCGTGCCGAACAGGGTCACGCTGCCGGAGTCGGCGGTGCGCAGCCCGAGGAGCAGGTCGAGGGTCGAGGACTTGCCGGCGCCGTTCGGGCCGAGGAGGGCGACGGTCTCGCCCGGATACAGCTCCAGATTCAGGTCGGCCACCGCGCGCACCGCGCCGTAACTCCGGCTGACCTGACGGAAGCTGACCACGGGCGCCCGGCCCGCCTCCTCGGCGGTGGTGGCTGTGGTGGTCGCTGCGGTCGTCATGCTCTTCAGCTTCCGGGATCCGCCCGGCGCGCGGCAGTGCCGATCGTCCGCACTCCGCCATGACATCTGTCATGGGTGAGGCCCCCTAGGGGTCTTCTCGGGGTGCTGCTCGAGAAGACCCCCAGGGGGCCTGTTCACCTGCGGTTTCACGCGTGTGGCGGTCGATCGGCACACGGCCGTCGGCCGGCGTGCGGCCTGCCGTCGGCCGGCGTGCGGCCGACCGCCGGCCGTGCGTCAGCCCGCGTCCGCTCCGATGGTCTGGATCCGCTCGGCCGGGGTGGTGCCCTGCAGCGCCTTGCCGACCGCGCTGGCCACCTCCTCGACGGAGACCGGCTTCTTGGAACCGTCGCCCTTGGTCAGCAGCACACCGTTGAAGGTGTCGCCGTAGAGCTCCTTGAGGGCCGGCCGGTCGTAGTACGGCACCAGCTCGCCGTTGCTGCCGATCTTGAAGGACAGGAACTTCGGGATGGACTTCTGCGGGCTGAAGGAGACCGTGTGCGTCGCGTCCGTACGGACCGTCACCAGGCCCAGCATCGCGGGCTCGGCGTACTGCTTCATCGCCTTGTCCACCGCGGCCTTGCTGACCTGCGGCTGCTGGGTGCTGGCGGCGAGCACCACCGGCGTGTCGGTGCCGGTCTCGATGCGGTTGCGGTAGGCGTCGGCGATCTTCTGCTGGGACGCCTTGACGTCGACGGCCTTGTGGGGCGCGCCGTAGTGCGGCACCGCCTTGCCGTTTTCGAAGGTGATCCCGCCGTCCTCGGCGGCGCCCCCGGCCCCGGCGGCGTTCGCCAGCGCGACCTGCAGCTTCTCGTCGTCGACGATCATCGCCGGCTTGGCCGTACGGGTGCCGCCGAACAGCGACCCGATGACGGAGACCGGGTTGTAGTCCCGGCCGGCCGCGTCGCGGACCGTGGCCTGCGTGTCGACGTCCAGGCCCGCCTTGGCCGGCTGGAGGGTGACGGCCTTGCCGTCCACGGTGAGCTTGAGCGGCGCGGTGCGGCTGTTCTTGAGCGCGGCGTCCAGCTTCTTGACGGCCTCTTCCTTGGTGGTGCCGCCGATGTCGACACCGAGCGCGGTGGTGCCGTTGGGCACGTCGGCGTGGTCGAGCAGCAGACCGGCGCCGTAGGCCACACCGGCCAGGACCACGACCGCGACGCCCACGAGGACGAGCTTGTTGCGGCCCTTCTTGGGCGGGTTGATGGGCTCGGGGATCTTGGGCCGCGGCTTCGGCGCGGCGCTGTCGCCCTCACCGGGCGGGGTGGCCGCGAACGGCGAACGGGGCGACGGTCCGTCGGCCCCGGGGGTCGCCGGGATGCCGCTGACCAGAGTGTCGCCGGACACCCGGTCACGGCCGGCCGGGGCGCCGCCCTGCGGGCCGCCCACGGGGGCGCTCTTCGCCCCGCGCTTGCCCTTCGGACCACCGGGCACCGCGGCGGACTGTCCGCCCGGCAGCCCGCCCGAGATACCGCCGCCCGGGCCGAGGCCGCTGCCGGGCCCGGCGAGCGGCGCGGGCGGCTGCGGGGTCAGCTCCGCGGTGTCGTCGCCGATTCCGGGCCTGCCGCCGCTGCCGGCCAGCGGATCGCTGAAGCCGGGCGGGAGGTTGAGCGCGGAGCTGCCGCGGGCCGGCCCGGTCGTCGGGCCGCTGGGGCCCGTCGGGGCGTCGAACGGGCTGTGGTCGCGCGCGAGTCCGGTGGGGGCGTCGAACGCCGGCCCGTCATCGGGGCCCGCGCCGTCGAACGGCGAGCCGCCCCGTGGACCGCCGTGCGCGGCGCCGTCGAACGGCGAGGAGGCGCCGCGCGGACCGCCGTCGAAGGGCGACGCACCGCTGTGCCCGGGACCGCCGTCGAACGGTGCCGGGCCGCCCTGCGGGGCCGGCGCGTCGGAGAAGTACGGCAGGTCGGGGCGCTGCGGAGGCGTGGCACCCGGGGTTCCGTGCGGCGGGGTGGCACCGCCCGGGGCGGTCGGCGCCGCATGGGTCCCGGTGGTCGAGGACGAACCGGACGGACCGCCCTGCGCCTTGCGCGGTGCGAACCAGTCGCTGGTCTTCTCGGACGGACCGCCCGCGGTGGCCTCGTCCGCCGGGGCGTCGGGCCGGGGGGTGTTCGCCGTGCGCTCCGCGCTCCGCTCGGCGCCGCGCACGGGGCGGGTCGCTCCGCGGGGCGCGGCGGAACCTCCGGCGGCGGCCGGTCCGTTCTTGCCGGACTCCTCGCCGACCGGCTTGCGCACGACGACCGGCGGGATGGGACGCGAACCCGGAATGTTGATCTTGATCCGCGTCGTCAGCGTGGTCTCGGTTTTGGGCTCCTCCGGGCGCGCCGCGGCACCGGGCGCCAGCGCCTCGTCGGCGTCTCCCCTGGGCGAGCCGTACGGCGGCGTCCCTGACGGGTACGCGGCTGCGCCACGGCCCTGAGGGCCGGAGGACGAACTGTCAGATTCACGACTCAAAGCAGGTTCTCCCGGTTGGCTCCGCCGCTCGTCAGAGATGTTCCCCGGCCCGAGGCCGAGGGGTGCCCCCAGGGCGGCGCGACGGCGCGCACCACCATACTGTCCGCCGCGGGCGGACACCCGGGGAGCGTACGAAGACCGCCGCCACGGGCGATACCCCCGCGCGCGGGCCGCTCACCCGCGCCGGCATGGCATCCGTCCCGTTATGTGCCACGTCATCCGCCAACTCGGCCGTACCGCAGGCCCGTAGCGCGCACCTGGGCAGCGGTGGCGCAGATCACAGCGGCGAGGATGCCGCCCAGCAGGAAGATGTACGACCCGGCCCCCGGGCTGAAGAGGAAGTCACCTTCCGGCCGCACCTCGCCGAGCAGCAGGAAGACGGTCACCAGCCAGGCCGCACCGGGCGCCAGCACACCGGCCGGCGTGCCGGTCGCCCTGGCGCCCCCGTAGAACAGCCCGCCGACCCCGCCCAGCGCCAGCACCAGCCCGCCGGGGAACCAGGCCGCCTGCACCAGCGTGCCGGCGATCGCGACCAGCACGCCCGCGACCAGAAGCAGCGCATAAAGGCCGATCCGACCGGGTGTCAGCGGTGCGGTCGACGCGGAACCGGCGGTCGGCGCCACAGGGCCGCCGGACCGCGCCGGGGGCCGGGCGCCGGACGTACCGCCCGAACCCGCCCGGGACCGCCGCGCCTTGCCTGCGGACGCGCCCGCGTCCCTCTTGCCGGCGGACGCGCCGCCGTCGCCGCCCTTGGCCGCGCTCATTCGGCCACCTCCTCAATCCGGGCACTCTCCTGCATACCCACCATTTCGCCGATACCCGCGAAGAGATCGTCCTCCCTCGCGCCGGCCGGGGCGCCCGGCGCGCCGTGCACCAGCCGATAGTGCTCCGTGGCGAACAGCGGCTGCCCCAGGTCGTTGGAGAGCGCGAAGAACGGCCCGTCGACCGCGATCTGGGTGTAGTGCGCCCGCATCGCCGCGGTCTTCGCGGCCACCTGCGCCACATCGCCGACGATCGACGCGGTGACCTCGGCGTCCGGCACCACGCCGGGCACATCGTCGACGGCGGCGATCCCCGGGAAGCCTCGCCCGGCCGCGCGCAGCCGCTCGAAGCCCTCCTCCACCACGGAACGGGGGTTGCAGTTCCAGTAGATCTTCGCGATCGCGTGCGCGGCGCCCAGTTCCGGCCGGAAGTCCGCCCACGCGGCGAGCTCCGCGCCCCGCATGGCGACGCGGTGCGCCTGGATGTGGTCGGGGTGCCCGTATCCGCCATCCGGGTCATAGGTGACCAGAACCTGCGGGCGGACCTCACGGATGACGGCCACCAGGTCGGCGGCGGCCTCGTCGAGCGGGGCCTGCCAGAAGGAGTCCGGCCGCTCGTTCTGGGGGGCGCCCATCATTCCGGAGTCGCGGTAGCGGCCCGGCCCGCCGAGGAAGCGGTGGTCGTCGACGCCCAGGGCCGTCATCGCGGCGGCCAGCTCGTCCTCGCGGTACGGGCCGAGGGCGTCGTCACGGTCCGGCGCGAGAGCCGCCAGCTCGGGCGGGATGACCTCGCCCTCCTCGCCGCGCGTGCAGGTCACGAGGGTGACCTGCGCGCCCTCGGCCGCGTACCTGGCCATGGTCACGCCGTTGTTGATCGACTCGTCGTCCGGGTGGGCATGGACGAGCAGGAGACGGCGGGCGGGGGCGTCGCGGCGAGGCGCGGCGTCCCTGCCGGAGGCGGTGAGAGGCGACGGGGCGGTCATGCCGACAGCCTACGAGCCGACCGGCCCGCCCTCACCATGCGATCCCGCTCGCCCGCCAGGCGGCCGGGCGAAGTGCGGGCGCGGTGGTGGCGAGCCGGCCCGAAGACGGCTCAGAACTTGATACCGCCGATCATGCTGGCGACATTCGTCGTCAGCGACTTGACCGTCGGCGCGACGGACGAGCTGGCCAGATAGAAGCCCAGCAGCATGCAGACAAAAGCATGCGCGGCCTTCAGTCCGGACTTCTTGACCAGCAAGAAGACGATGATCGCCAGCAGCACCACCGCCGAAATCGAGAGTGCCACGGCGGCTCACCTCCAAGTACACACGGTCCGGTCAGAGTTGATGGTGCACGGACCGTGTCCACGGACCCGTCCACCGGGGTATGCCAAGGGCTCTTTACCCCGTACCCACTACGCGCAAGGGATCATAACTTTCCGCGCTAGCGCATAAGTCGGAGCACAGGAGCAGAGTGGGGGCGCACACGATCTTCACGAGCGCGACTTCGGTGAGCCCCGGCACCTCGCTGCCGGTCCGGCCCCGACCGGCCGGACAACCCTTAGGCTCGGCCCATGACCGGACAGCCTTCGTTTCCGCGGCAGTATGCCCGTACGCAGCGCTTCACCCTGGGCGCACCGCGCGGCTACAGCATCTCCCCCGACGGCATGCGCGTCGCCTTCCTCCGTTCCGCTTCGGGCACCGACCGCAGTCAGCAGTTGTGGGTGCTCGACCTGGAAGAGGGGCGGGAGTTCACGGCCGCCGACCCGCGGGCCCTGCTGGCCGGCGCGCAGGAGGACCTTCCCCCGCAGGAGCGGGCCCGCCGCGAGCGCAGCCGGGAGAGCTCGGCCGGCATCGTCGGCTACGCGGCGGACTCCGCCGTGGAGTTGGCGGCGTTCTCGCTGTCCGGCCGGCTGTTCGTCTCCGAGCTGCGCGCCGGCACCACCCGCGAACTCCCGGTCCAGGGGCCGGTGGTGGACCCCCGTCCCTCGCCCGACGGACGGCATGTCGCCTTCGTGGCCGAGGGCCGGCTGCGGGTGGTCGCGGTGGACGGCACCGCGACGTCGGACGACGGGGCCGCGGCCGGCGGCGCGCGGGCGGACCGGGTGCTGGCCGAGCCCGACGGCCCCGAGGTGACCTGGGGCCTCGCGGAGTTCATCGCGGCCGAGGAGATGGGCCGCTACCGGGGCTTTTGGTGGTCGCCGCAGAGCGACGCGGTGCTGGCCGCGCGGGTCGACGAGGCACCGGTGCGGCGCTGGTGGATCTCCGATCCGGCCCATCCGGACCGTGAACCGGCGCGGGTCGCCTACCCGGCGGCGGGCACCGCCAACGCCGAGGTCGCCCTCGCGCTCTTCGGCCTGGACGGCTCGCGCACGGACATCACCTGGGACACCGGGCGCTACCCCTATCTGGCGCGCGTGCACTGGTCCGCGGCCGGCCCCCCGGTACTGCTGGTCCAGGCCCGCGACCAGCGCGACCAGCGCTATCTGACCGTCGACACCGCGACCGGCGCGACCCGCACGGTGCACGAGGACGAGGACGAGGCGTGGGTCGAGCCGTTCCCCGGCGTGCCGGCCTGGACGCCGGACGGCCGGCTGGTGCGGATCGCGGACGAGGGCGGCGCACGCAAGCTGTTCGTCGGCGACCGGCCGCTGACCGGGGCGCCGCTGCACGTGCGGGCCGTACTGGACATCGGCGAGGAGGACGTGCTGTTCTCCGCGAGCGGCACCGACCTGCACGACATCGGCGTCTACCGCGCCTGGTTCCGCGGCAGCGGCGACCAGGGCGGCTGGGAGCGGGTGGGCGAGCGCCCCTATCCGACGGTGTCCTCCGCGGTGCGCGGCGGCGCACTGACCGTGCTGTCCCAGACCTCGCTGGAGCGCCCGGGCACCCAGGTGGACGTCATCCGGCTGGATCCCGACGGCGGGGAGAAGACCCTCGCCACGATCGGTTCGTACGCCGAGGAGCCGGCGCTGACCGCCCGGCCCCGCCTCGTCCTGGCCGGGGAGCGGGAGATTCCGTGCGCGGTGCTGCTGCCGGGCGGGTATGCGGAGGGCGACGGTCCGCTGCCGGTCCTGCTGGACCCGTACGGCGGTCCGCACGGCCAGCGGGTGGTCGCCTCGCACAACGCCCATCTGACCTCCCAGTGGTTCGCCGACCAGGGGTTCGCGGTGATCGTCGCGGACGGCCGGGGCACCCCGGGCCGCTCCCCCGCCTGGGAGAAGTCGGTCTCCCGGCGCCTCGCGGAGTGCGCGCTGGACGACCAGGTCCACGCCCTGCAGGCGCTGGCCGGATCCTTCCCCCTCGACCTGGACCGGGTGGCCATCCGCGGCTGGTCCTTCGGCGGCTACCTCGCCGGGCTCGCCGCGCTGCGCCGGCCCGACGTCTTCCACGCCGCGGTGGTGGGCGCACCGGTGACCGATCTCCGCCTGTACGACACCCACTATCAGGAGCGGTACCTCGGCCACCCGGACGAGGAGCCGGCGGTCTACGCGGAGAATTCGCTGATCACGGACGAGGGACTGTCCCAGGCGGTGGAGCCGCACCGTCCGATGTTGATCGTGCACGGCCTCGCGGACGACAACGTGGTCGTGGCGCATTCGCTGCGGCTGTCCTCGGCGCTGCTGGCGGCGGGCCGCCCGCACGAGGTACTGCCGCTGTCCGGGGTGACCCATATGACACCCCAGGAACAGGTGGCCGAAAACCTGCTGCTGCTCCAGGTCGACTTCCTCAAGCGGTCGTTGGGGATGCGCGTCTGATCACCAGCCGGGCGGGAGGGTCGACGGCGGGGGCGGGGCGTGCGGCGGCCGCGCCGCATCGGGCGCGGAGCCGTACGCCCGTACGTCGTCCGCGTCCGCGGAGGCGTCCGGGACGCCGGGGCGGGCCGCCGCGATGAGCGCGGTCAGCCCGGCGGCCGTCACGAACGCCGCGGTGGCCAGCTCCAGCCGGGCCCCGGCGGGCAGCGCGGCGAGGCGGCCGAACTGCCCGGTGCGGCCGGCGAAGGCGAGCGCCGTGGCGCCGTGCACGGCCAGCAGCGCGGCGGCGGTGAGCGCCGCGGGCCGGGCCCAGGACGCCTGGCGCAGCGCGGCGGCCGCGGCCCCCAGGGCCAGCAGCGCGAGTGCCAGCGCATGCCAGTGCACCGGGGGCTGCAGCAGGGCGCCGAAGACGGACGCGTCGCCGAGCAGCCCCTTGCGGTAGACGTCCCCGCCGATCCGCGCCCACCAGTGGACCTCCCACCCGGCGACGGCGGCCCCGGCGGTGGCCAGGAGGACGGCGGCGGCGGTGGCCGGCCCCTTGCGCGGCCGCCCGGGCGGCCCGGCGTCGGCCCCGTGGGGCGCCGCGTGGACGACCCCGTACGCCGACGAGGCCACCGCCGCCAGCCCGCGCGCCGGGCGCCTCGTATGGCGGCCGGCCCGCCCGCCCCGCCGGTCCGCCACGACCACCGCGAGCAGCGCGACGGCCAGCGCGAGTTGGACGAGGGCGCTCGCCCGCGCCTGCGCCGTCAGCCCGCCGTCCGGACCCGGCAGCCGGCCCGCGCCCAGCGTCCAGGTCAGGGGGGTGCGCAGCAGGGCGGTGGCGAGGGCGAGGGAGAGCAGCGCGCCGGAGGCCACGGGCGAGGGGACCGCGGCGCGCCGCACCGCGACGGCCGTGGCGAGGGCGCCGAGCACCAGCAGCGGGTCGAGCGGCGAGGTGGCCCAGGCGGTGTCCTCCCGGGGCCGGCGGGCGTCCCCGAGCCAGGTCCACCACACGTCCGCGCCGTGCCGGGCGACGGTGAGGTCCCGGGCGATCCAGCCCGCGCTGAGCAGTGCGAGCAGCAGGCAGACCAGCGCACCGGCGCGGCGCGCGCCGCGAGTGAGATCGCGATCCCGCACTGTGGACACGGCCCGCCCCCCGTCCGTGTCGAAGTACCAGGGTCGTCCACGGCGCCCCGGTATACGAGGCGTCCACCGCAGGTCTACTCGACTCCCGGCGTCGGGACAACAGCCCCGAACGGAGTAGTGGGCGAAGGGGGACAAAACAGCGACCGGCCGGGGCGCCGAGTGGCGTCCCCGACCGGTCTACGGCACCCGCACGGCCGTACGTTGTTCATCATGGCGCGTCCGTATATCGGTGTTGCGACAGTGAAGTTGCCTTCATGTTAAAGAGGTTGGTGGGCATATGTCCCCCATGCCGCATATCCCGCCCCCCTGTCAAGCACGCCCTTGCGTCGATCTGCGCAATCTTCGCTCAAGAAGTAGACGACCTGTTCGTAAGCGCACCCGATCCCCTTGACTCCGCCATAAATCACTTGCGAAAGTCCGCTCATCCAGCGGTGCGACTCGGCGCCGCTTCACGTTCCAAGAGAACTCGGCGCGGGGGCACTTCGCGATGACTAGTCCATCCCAGACCGCGGTTACCAAGTCCGATACCCCGGGACTTGGACCCAAGGGTCTGAAGAAGGAAAAGAAGAGCAAGGGCGGTGAGCTCGTCGGCCGATCCCCCGGCCAATTGATGTGGATGCGCTTCAAGCGCGACCGCATGGGCATGATCTGCGGGATCGTCGTGCTGGCTTTCTTCGTCATCGCGGCATTGGCCCCGGTGATCGGCTCGCTGTACGGCAAGGACCCGTACACGTTCTACGGCAGCGAAGATCCCAACCTGCTCGACGAGTTCGGCTACCCGGCCGGGGCCAACGGGGGCATTTCACCCGAGCACTGGTTCGGCATCGAACCGCAGCTGGGCCGGGATGTGTTCATGCAGCTGATCTACGGCATCCGGATGTCGCTGGGCATCTCCGTCGCGGTGACCATCCTGACCGTGCTCACCGGCATCCTCATCGGTGTGACGGCCGGCTACGTCGGCGGCAAGGCCGACTTCTTCATCAGCCGGGTGATCGACTTCCTGCTGGCCTTCCCGAGCCAGCTGACCTTCGTGGCCTTCATGCCGGTCGTGGTGGCGCTCTTCGTGGACCCGGGTGACGAGACCCCCACCTATGTGCGGGTCTGCGCGCTGATCATCGTCCAGTGGTTCCTGGGCTGGATGGGTCTGGCGCGACTGCTGCGAGGACAGGTGCTCTCCCTGCGCGAGCGGGAGTTCGTGGAGGCCGCCAAGATCACCGGCGCCTCGCCCTGGCGGATCATCCGCAAGGAACTGCTCCCGAACGTGGTCACGCCGGTGCTGGTGCAGAGCACCTACATGCTGCCGCTCTTCGTCACCGCGGAGGCGGGCCTGTCCTTCCTGGGCGTCGGCATCGTCGAGCCGACCCCCGACTGGGGCCGGCTGTTCCAGTCGGGTGCCCGCTTCTACGAGAACGACCCCACCTTCTTGCTCTTCCCCGCCGCGGCCATGCTGATCTTCGTGCTCTGCTTCAACCTTCTCGGAGACTCGGTCCGCGACGCCTTCGACCCCAAGTCCGGGCGCTGATCGTCCACTTGCGGGGGGCTCGCTGTCACCCCCACCTCCCGGGCCTGCCCCGGTTGCTTCGGACAGCACAACTGGACCCCAACTGACAGGCAGGTGCTTGGAACTCATGAACGCACTTTCTACGCGCAGAGCACGCGCGGTGATCGTGGCCCTGGCGGCCGGTTCACTCGCGCTGACCGGTTGCAGCGGCGGCAGCGGCTCCAACAAGGACAAGGCGCAGACGGACGCGGACGCCGCGGCGCAGGCCAAGGCGGTCCCGCTGGGCACCGCGGCCGACTCCGTCGGCCCGGCCGTCGCGGTCAAGGGCGCCCACTCCGGCGGCACCATCCGCGTGTACCAGCGTGACAGCTACAACCACCTCGACCCGGGCCAGATGTACGTCAGCGACATGAAGGCCCTGTCGCAGCTGATCTTCCGCGGCCTGACCGCCTTCAAGCAGGACGACAAGGGCAACGCCAAGGTGGTCGGTGACCTCGCCACCGACGCCGGCCAGATGTCCGACGGCGGCAAGACCTGGAAGTACACGCTCAAGGACGGCATCAAGTTCGAGGACGGCAAGCCGATCACCTCGAAGGACATCCGGCACTCGATAGAGCGGCTGTACGCCAAGTTCATCACCGACGGCCCGACCTACGTCCAGACCTGGCTGTCGGGCAGCGGCACGACCTACCGCAAGGCGCTTCCGGACGGTCCGTACAAGGGCGACCACCTGCCCAAGAGCGTGCTGGACACGCCGGACGAGAAGACCGTCATCTTCCACTTCAAGAAGCCGCAGTCGCAGCTGCCCTACGCGCTGACGATGCCCGGCTACAGCGTGGTGCCGGACAGCGCCAAGGACACCAAGGACGCCTACGACGTCAAGCCGGTGTGCGCCGGTCCGTACAAGATCGCGTCGTTCAAGTCCGGCAAGTCCATGCAGCTGGTGCGCAACAAGAACTGGGACCCGAAGACGGACCCGATGCGCACCGGGTACCCGGACGGCTACAACATCACCTTCAACCACCAGGCCTCGGACTCCACCAAGCGCCTGATGGCCGACCAGGGCGAGGCCAAGAACGCGGTCAGCTTCACCAACGCGGTGGAGCCCACCCTGACCAAGAACGTGCTGGACAACGCGAGCGCGAGCAAGCGCCTGGTGCAGGGCTACCAGCCCTACGTCTGGCAGATGAACTTCAACATGGACCGCCTCAAGGACAAGAAGATCCGCGACGCGATCACCTACGCGCTGCCGAGCCAGCAGATCGTCCGGCTCAACGGCGGCAGCTACGGCGGTGAGATCGCCGGCGGTCTGCTCGCCCCGACCGTCGCCGGTTACAAGAAGGGCTACGACCCCTACGGCAAGCTGAAGAACCCCAACGGCGAGCCGGAGAAGGCCAAGAAGCTCCTCAAGGAGGCGGGCAAGACGGGCATGAAGCTCGTGTACGCCTACTCCAACACCGAGTCGCGCCAGAAGGAAGCCGTCGCCATTGAGGACGCCCTGACCAAGGCCGGCTTCAACGTGCAGAAGAAGGAGATCGACGCGGCCTCCTGGTACGAGCAGATGGGCAAGGTCGACAACGGCTTCGACATCTACATGACCGGCTGGGGCCAGGACTGGGCGGACGCCTCCACCGTCATCCCGCCGTCGTACGACGGCCGCCAGATCCAGGACGGCGCCGCGAACTACTCGCACGTCCGGGACGAGCACGTCACCTCCGAGATCGACCGCATCGAGAAGATGACGGACCTCAACAAGGCGACCGAGGCGTGGGAGAAGCTGCACCAGTACATCGTGGAGAAGGTCAACCCGGCGGCCCCGGTCTTCTACACCAAGATGCTGCAGCTGTACGGCTCGAACGTCGGTGGCGCCCGCTACAACATGGACGTCAGCTACCTCGACCCGAACACGCTGTACCTGAAGAAGTAGCGGTAGCCGCTCAGGCGACCACCTGACGAAGGCACTCCGGACGGCGCGCACACGGCGGAACGCGCGCCCTCCGGGGCCTTTGTCCGCCACCCCTCACGCCCACTGCCGCCGCCGTCCTGAGAGCAGCGAACTGCCATGCTTCAATTCCTATTTCGCCGGACGTTCGGCGCTGTCGTCATCCTTCTTCTGCTCAGTGCGTTCACGTTCTTCGTGTTCTTCGGTGCCGGTGACCCGGCCGCGATGTCCTGCGGAAAGAACTGCACCGCGGACAACATCGCGCTGATCCACCAGAACCTCGGCCTCGACAAGCCGCTGCCGACGCAGTACTGGGACTGGCTCGTCGGCATCTTCGCCGGCCGCGACTACTCCATCGGCCACTGCGACGCCCCGTGCTTCGGCTACTCCTTCGCCACCAAGCAGGACGTCTGGGCGACGCTGATCGACCGGCTGCCCACCACCGCCTCGCTGGCCGTCGGCGGCGCCGCGGTCTTCCTGACCGTGGGCCTGGGCACCGGCCTGCTCGCCGCCTACAAGCGCGGCACGTTCCTGGACAAGGTCCTCACCTCGGTCTCGATGGTGCTGAGCTCCGCGCAGATCTACATCCTCGGCCCGATCGCCCTGGGTCTGTTCGTCTACAGCGGCCTCATGGAATCCCCCAAGTACGTGGAGCTCACCTCGGACCCCGCGGGCTGGTTCATGGGTCTGCTGCTGCCCTGGCTCGTGATGGCGACGATCTTCACCGCGCAGTACACCCGTATGTCCCGCTCGACGATGATCGAGCAGCTGCAGGAGGAGCACGTCCGCACGGCCAAGGCCAAGGGTCTGTCCCGCTCGTACGTCTTCCTGCGCTACGCCTGGCGCGGTTCGCTGATCCCCATCGTCACCATCCTCGGCATGGACCTCAGCTCGCTGTTCGGCGGCGCGATGATCACCGAGTTCACCTTCCAGCTGGCGGGCGTCGGACGGCTCGCGATCGACTCCGTCCTCACCCTGGATCTGCCCATGGTCATGGGTGTGCTGGTCTTCAGCGCCGCCCTGATCCTGGTGTTCAACATCATCGTGGATGCGACGTACGCCTTCATCGACCCGCGCGTGCGCCTGTCCTAGGAGAGCCTGAAGTGACCACACTCACCAAGACCGAAGGCGCCACAGCGCCGTCCGGGTCCGACCCCTTCCTGTCCGTTCGTGACCTGCAGGTGCGGTTCTCCACCGAGGACGGCATCGTCAAGGCGGTCGACGGTCTCTCCTTCGATCTGGAACGCGGCCAGACGCTCGGCATCGTCGGCGAATCCGGCTCCGGCAAGTCGGTGACCAACCTCTCGATCCTGGGGCTGCACAACCCCAAGACCACCGAGATCTCGGGCGAGATCACGCTGGACGGCCAGGAGTTGACCGGAGCCAGGGAGAAGACCCTGGAGAAGCTCCGCGGCAACAAGATGGCCATGATCTTCCAGGACGCGCTGACCGCCCTGTCGCCGTACTACACCGTCGGCCGGCAGATCGCCGAGCCGTTCATCAAGCACACCGGCGCCAGCAAGCGCGAGGGCCGGCAGCGCGCCATCGAGATGCTGGCCAAGGTGGGCATCCCGCAGCCGACCCTGCGGGTGGACGACTATCCGCACCAGTTCTCCGGCGGTATGCGCCAGCGCGCCATGATCGCCATGGCGCTGGTCTGCAACCCCCAGCTGCTGATCGCGGACGAGCCGACCACCGCCCTCGACGTCACCGTCCAGGCGCAGATCCTCGACCTGCTCAAGGACCTCCAGCAGGAGTTCGGCTCCGCGATCATCCTGATCACCCACGACCTCGGCGTGGTCGCCAACACCGCGGACGACCTGCTGGTGATGTACGCCGGGCGGGCGGTGGAGCGGGGGTCGGTCAAGGAGATCCTCACCCAGCCGCGGCACCCGTACACCTGGGGCCTGCTGAGCTCCATGCCGCGGCTCTCCTCGGACGTCAGCGAGGCGCTGCACCCGATCCCGGGCAGCCCGCCGAGCCTGCTCAACCCGCCGTCGGGCTGCGCCTTCAACCCGCGCTGCGGCTTCGCCGGCGAGGTCGGCGGCACCCGGTGCACCGACGAGCGGCCGCTGCTGGAGCTGGGGCGGGCCGCGGCCTGCCACCTGAGCCCCGAGCAGAAGCAGACCCTCTTCACCGAGCAGATCAAGCCCCGGCTGGGCTAGGGAGCGACCACCATGGCAGACAACGTCACCCTCCCGGCGCCCCGCGACGCCAAGCCCGCCCCGGGCGAGCCGCTGCTCACCGCCGAGGGCCTCACCAAGCACTTCCCGATCTACGGCGGCTTTCCGTTCAAGCGGAGGGTCGGCGCGGTCCAGGCGGTCGACGGCGTCGACCTGACCGTGCACGCCGGCGAGAGCTTCGGCCTGGTCGGCGAGTCGGGCTGCGGCAAGTCCACCACCGGACGGCTGCTCACCCGGCTCATGGAGCCGACCTCCGGCAAGATCACGTACGCGGGTCAGGACATCACCCACGCCCACCGCAAGCAGCTGGCGCCGATCCGCTCCGAGATCCAGATGATCTTCCAGGACCCGTACGCCTCGCTCAACCCGCGGCAGACGGTCGGCACCATCATCGGCGGCCCGATGGAGATCAACGGGATCAACCCGCCCGGTGGGCGGGAGAAGCGGATCCGTGAGCTCCTGGAGACCGTGGGTCTGAACCCGGAGCACTACAACCGCTTCCCGCACGAGTTCTCCGGCGGCCAGCGGCAGCGCATCGGCGTGGCCCGGGCGCTGGCCCTGGAGCCGAAGCTGATCGTCGCCGACGAGCCGGTCTCGGCCCTGGACGTCTCCATCCAGGCCCAGGTCGTCAACCTGCTCCAGGACCTCCAGCGCGAGCTGGGCATCGCGTTCCTGTTCATCGCCCACGACCTGGCGATCGTGCGGCACTTCAGCGAGCGGGTCGCGGTGATGTACCTCGGCAAGATCGTCGAGGTGGGCTCCCGCGACGAGATCTACAACCGGCCGCGCCACCCGTACACCCACGCGCTGCTCTCCGCGGTGCCGGAGGCCAAGCTGGTGGAGAGCGAGGAGGAGGAGCGCGAGCGCATCCGGCTCGCCGGCGACGTGCCCTCCCCCGTCAACCCGCCGTCCGGCTGCCGCTTCCGCACCCGCTGCTGGAAGGCGCAGGACAAGTGCGCCACGGAGGCTCCGCCCCTGCTCCAGCTCTCCGGCAGCGAGGCGGGCCACCTGACGGCCTGCCACTTCCCGGAGGAGCCGACGACCGCGGCCCGCGACGAGGACATCATCCTCGACCCGGCGCTGGCGGCGATCGAGGACGCGGGGACCGACTCCGACAAGTAGCGCCCAGGCGCTGCCGACTGCCGCCGTGGCGGGGAATGTTCCCGGCCACGGCGGCGCTGTCGTTGTCGGGGAGGTGGCGTGGATGCGGATCGGAGAGCTGTCGGCGCGTACGGGTACGCCCCGGCGGCTGTTGCGTTACTACGAGGAGCAGGGGCTGATCGTCGCCGAGCGCTGCGCCAACGGCTACCGCGCCTATGACGAGGCGTGCGTCGACCGGGTGCTGCAGATCCGGGGGCTGCTCGACGCCGGACTGCCGACCCGGATCATCAAGCAGGTCCTGCCCTGCCTGGACAAGCCCCGGGCCATCCACTTCCCCGACGCGACACCGCAGATGCTCGCCACGTTGCAGCGCGAGCGCGACCGGATGACCGAGCGCATCGAGACGCTGGTGCGCAATCGGGACGCCATCGGGGAGTACCTGGAGGTGGTGCGCGGCACGGCCGGGGCTCGGCCCGGCGGAGCGGCACCCCAGGAGGAAGCGGCCTAGGGGGTGTCCGATGGGTCAGGGTCGGAAAGGCCGCGGCGTCTGGTGCACTGCGTTCGCTGCGCGAACTCCGTCTCGGCTCCTCATGTGCTCCTTTGGATGCCGAGCTGCATCGCAAGGCGCCGGAGCGTCTCGATAGCGGAGCTCTCGGGACGTTTCGGCAACGCCGCGAGGTGCCGTGCCAGACGCCGCGGACCCGGCCATGACCCATCGGACACGCCCTAGCGACGGGCCACGGGCCCCGGCTCCGGCCCGTCGGGCAGCCGGTCCTCGCCGTCCGCTCCGTCGGGTAGCCGGTCCTCGCCCGGTACCACCTGGCGCTCCTGTGCGAAGTGACAGGCCGAGGGGTGCCGCGCCGGGCCGGTCGACTCCCGGAAGGGCGGGGGGACTTCGAGCGGGGGGACGACCTCGGCGCACAGGTCCTGGGCCTTCCAGCAGCGGGTGCGGAAGGGGCAGCCGGACGGCGGATCGGCGGGCGAGGGCACGTCGCCGGTGAGCAGGATGCGGTCGCGGGCGGCGCGGGAGTCGGGGTCCGGTACGGGCACGGCGGAGAGCAGGGCCTGGGTGTAGGGGTGGGTGGGGTGGTCGTAGATCTGCTCCTCGGTGCCGATCTCGGCGAGCCGCCCCAGGTACATCACCGCGATCCGGTCGGAGATGTGCCGGACGACGGACAGGTCGTGGGCGATGAAGACATAGGAGAGGTCGAACTCGTCCTGCAACTGCTCCAGGAGGTTGACCACTTGGGCCTGGACGGAGACGTCCAGCGCGGAGACCGGCTCGTCGGCGACGATGATCTCCGGGCGCAGGGCGAGGCCCCGGGCGATACCGATGCGCTGGCGCTGGCCGCCGGAGAACTGGTGCGGATAGCGGTTGACGTACTCGGGGTTGAGCCCCACCACGTCCAGGAGTTCCTGGACCTTGCGGCGGCGGTCTCCCTTGGGGGCCACCTCCGGGTGGATCTCGTAGGGCTCGCCGACGATGTCGCCGACCGTCATCCGGGGGTTCAGGGACGTGTAGGGGTCCTGGAAGACCATCTGGATGTTGCGGCGCACCGCCTTCATCGCCCGGCCCGACAGACGGGTGATGTCCTCGCCGCGGTAGCGGATCCGACCCGCCGTGGGGCGCTCCAGGCCCACCAGCAGCTTGGCGACCGTGGACTTGCCGCAGCCCGATTCCCCGACGATCCCCAGGGTCTCGCCCTTGCGGAGGTCGAAGGAGACCCCGTCGACGGCCTTGACGGCGCCGACCTGCTTTTTGAAGAGCACGCCCCGGGTGAGGGGGAAGTGCTTGACCAGGTCGCGGATCTCCAGGAGGGGCTCGCCGGGCGCCGGGCCGGCTCCGGCCGCGGCGGGGGTTGCGTCATCGCGCGCCACCGAGGGTCTCCTTCCAGAAGTGGCAGGCACTGGCCCGGCCGGGACCGACCTCGTACAGCGGCGGCAGGTCCGTGCGGCAGATGTCCTGCGCCAGCGGGCAGCGCGGGTTGAAGGGGCAGCCGGGCGGGATGGCCGTCAGATTGGGCGGCAGGCCCTTGATCGCGTACAGCCGCCGGCCCTTGTGGTCCAGCCGGGGGATGGAGTCCAGCAGCCCTCGGGTGTACGGGTGGGCGGGCGCGCGGTAGAGCTGGTGGACCGGCGCGGTCTCCACGATCCGCCCGGCGTACATCACCGCGATGGTGTCGGCGACGTCGGCGACCACGCCCAGGTCATGGGTGATCAGGATCAGCCCCATGGTGAACTCGCGCTGCAGCTCCGCGAGCAGGTCCATGACCTGCGCCTGGACGGTGACGTCCAGCGCGGTGGTCGGCTCGTCGGCGATGATCAGGTCGGGGCCCAGGGCCAGCGCCATCGCGATCATGATGCGCTGGCGCATCCCGCCGGAGAACTGGTGCGGATAGTCCCCCACCCGCGCCCCGGCCGCGGGAATGCCCACCCGCTCCATCAGCTCCACCGCCCGACCGCGGGCCTCCTTACGGGACATCCCCTCGTGGACCTGGAACATCTCCCCCAGCTGCGCCCCGACGCTGAGCACCGGATTGAGCGAGGACAGCGCGTCCTGGAAGATCATCGCCATCTTGGCGCCGCGGACCCTGCGCCGCTCGTCCTTGCGCAGCGTCAGCAGATCGCGGCCCTGGAAGAGGATCTCGCCGCCGGTGACGAAGCCGGGCGGTGAGTCCAGGATGCCCATCACGGCCTGCGCGGTGACGGACTTACCGGAGCCGGACTCGCCGAGCACCGCCAGCGTCTGGCCCGGTGCGACGGTGCAGCTGACGCCGTTGACGGCCTTCGCGATCCCGTCCCGGGTACGGAACTCCACCCGCAGGTCCCGCACGTCGAGCAGGGCGGTGTCGGTGACCGCGACCGCGCCACCGCCCCCGGCCTCACCGGCACTGTTCGTCATCTGCCGCCTCCTCAGCGCAACTTGGGGTCGAGGGCGTCGCGCACCGCGTCGCCGAGCATGATGAACGCCAGCACCGTGACGCTCAGCGCGCCCGCCGGCCACAGCAGCATGTGCGGTGCGCTGCGGATGTAGGTGGAGGCCGTGGAGATGTCGATGCCCCAGGAGACGGTGGGCGGCTTCAGGCCCGCACCCAGGTAGGACAGCGTCGCCTCCAGCGCGATGTACGTACCGAGCGCGATGGTGGCGACGACGATGACCGGCGCCACCGCGTTCGGCGCGATGTGCCGCAGCAGCATCCGCCCGTTGCCGGCGCCCAGCGCGCGGGCGGCCTGGACGTAGTCGTGCTGTTTGGCGGTGACGACGGAGCCGCGGGCGATACGGGAGATCTGCGGCCAGCCGAGCAGCACGATGAAGCCGACGACCGGCCAGACGGTGGTGCTGGTGACGACGGAGAGGAACACCAGCCCGCCGAGGATCACCGGGATGCCGAAGAAGATGTCGGCGCACCGGGAGAGCAGGGTGTCCGACCAGCCCCCGAAGAAGCCGGCCAGCCCGCCCATCAGGCTGCCCAGCAGCGCGGCGCCGGCGGTGGCGCAGACGCCGACGGTGATGGAGGCGCGGGCCCCGTAGACCACGCGGGTGTAGACGTCCCGGCCCTGGGTGTCGAAGCCGAAGGGGTGGCCGGGCTGGGAGCCCTGCTGCGCCTTGGCCAGGTCGGCGCGGTAGGGGTTGCCGGTGGCGATCAGCTGCGGCCAGACGGCGATCACCACCAGGAAGAGGATGACCAGCGCGGAGAGCACGAAGACCGGGTTGCGGCGCAGGTCGTGCCAGGCGTCGCTCCACAGGCTGCGGGGCTTGCCCAGGGGCACGGGGGCGGGTGGCCCGGCACCGGGCGGCGCGGCGCCCGGCCTCCGTTCCAGCGACTCCGCCTCGCCGATGGCCAGCGCGGCGGAGCCGCCGTCGCCGTGGCCGATGGCTTCCTTGGGGACGTAGGACTCAGGCATAGCGGATCCTCGGGTCGAGGACGGCGTAGAGCAGGTCGACGAGGAGGTTCGCGACGAGGAAGACCAGCACCAGGATCGTCACGAAACCCACGACGGTCGGCGAGTTCTGCCGCAGGATCCCCTGGTAGAGCTGGAATCCGACGCCGTGGATGTTGAAGATGCGCTCGGTGACGATCGCACCGCCCATCAGGGCGCCGATATCGGTACCGATGAACGTGACGACCGGGATCAGTGAATTGCGCAGCAGATGGCGGGTGATGACGCGGCGTTGGGGCAGGCCCTTGGCGACGGCCGTACGGACGTAGTCGGCGCGGGCGTTCTCCGCGATCGAGGTGCGGGTCAGCCGGGTCACGTACGCCAGCGAGACCAGCGCCAGCACCAGCCCCGGCAGCAGCATCTCGTTCAGCGGTGCCTCCGGGGCGACCGACGGCGCGGCCCAGCCCCACCGCACGCCGAACACGAACTGCAGCAGATAGCCGCTCACGAACGTCGGGATGGACACCACGACGAGCGAGAGCAGCAGCACCGAGGTGTCGATGCCCCGGCCCCGCCGCAGACCGCTGAACACCCCCAGCACGATGCCCACCACCATCTCGATCACGACGGCGACCACCGTCAGCCGCAGCGTGACCGGAAAGGCCGAGGCCATCAGCTCGGTGACCGACTGGCCGTTGAAGGCGGTGCCGAAGTCCCCCCGGAAGATCTGCCCCATGTAGTGCAGGTACTGCTGCCACAGCGGATGGTCGAGGTAGAGGTCGCGGCGGATCTGCGCGGCGGTGGCGGGGTCCGGCGCCCGGTCGCCGAACATCGCCGCGACGGGGTCGCCCAGCGCGTACACCATGAAGAAGATCAGGAACGTGCTGCCGACGAACACCGGGACCATCTGCAGCAGCCGCCGGATCACATAGCGTCCCACCGGCCCCAACCTCCCTCATCGCGCGGACAGTACGGGCGTCGCCGGCAGTGCCCGCGGCTCGCTCAGTTGACCTTGATCTCGTTGTAGACCGGCACGCTGAACGGATTCAGCGACACATTGCTGATCCGGTCCGAATAGCCGCCGCTGCCGTTCTGGTACCACAGCGGAATCGCCGGCATCTGGCGGGCGAGTATCCGCTCCGCGGCCTGGAACTTCGCGACGGCCTCCTCGCTGTCCGTCGCCGCGTTCGCCGCGTTCACCAGCTTGTCGAAGCCGGCGTTGCTGAACTTTCCGTCGTTGGCCGAGGAGTTGGTGTAGTACAGCGGCTGCAGAAAGTTCTGGATCAGCGGATAGTCCATCTGCCAGCCGTTGCGGAACGGTCCGGGCATTCCGTTCGCCGCGATCTTGTTCCGGAAGTCGGCGAACGTGCCGATCGGATTTCCCACACACGCCTTGTCGTCCCCGAGCGACTTGTTGATGCTGTTGCAGATCGCGTCGACCCAGTCCTTGTGCGATCCGGTGTCGGCGTTGTACGTGATCGTCATCCGGCCGCCGGGCAGCCCGCCGCCTTCCTTGACCAGCGCCCTGGCCTTCGCCGGATCGAACACGCAGACCTCACCGCACAGCCCCGCCTTGTACCCCCCGTCCGCCCCGAGCACCGGCGAGGTCCAGTCCGTCGCGGGCGTCCGCGTCCGCTGGAAGATCTCCCTGGTGATCTGCTCCCGGTCGATCGCCATCGACAGACCGCGGCGCACCTTGTCCTTGCCCGGCTCGCCCCATCCCTTGACGTACATGGGGAAGGCGAGGGTCTGGATGATCCCGGCCGGCTGGTTGATGTACCGCTTGCCCAGATCGGCGTGGACGCTCTTGAGCTGGGCGGCCGGCACGTCGTCGACCAGATCGAGGTTCCCCGCCTGCAGATCGGTGTAGGCGGTGTTGCTGTCCGTGTAGACCCGCAGGTCGATCCCGGCGTTGCGGGCCGGATCGTCACCCGGGTACTTCGCCCATTTCCGCATGCGCAACACGGACCCCTTGTCGTAGGAGTCCACGACGTACGGGCCGTTGCCGACCGGCCGCTCCAGCCAGGCGTCATGGTCGGTGAAGAACGCCCGCGGCAGCGGCATGAAGGCGGCATAACCCAGCGTGTCCGGCCAGCTGGAGAACTTCTGACGGAGTTTCACGGTAAAGGTCCGGTCGTCCTTCACGGCCAGCCCCGACAGGGTCCGGGCGGTGGCCACACCGTTCTCCGGATGCACCCGGTCGAAGCCCTCGATGTACTGGAAGAACGGCGCGTTCTTCTGCTTGTTGTCCAGCAGCGCCCCGTAGTTCCAGGCGTCCACGAACGACGCGGCGGTGACCTTCTCCCCGTTGCTGAAGGACCAGCCCGGCTTCAGCGTCACCGTGAAGTTCCGCGAATCCCTGGTCTCGATGCGCTCGGCGATGACGTTCTGCGCGGCCCCGGTCCTCGGGTTGTACCGCTTGAGCCCCCGGAACAGCATCTCCAGGACCTTGCCGCCCTGGACCTCGTTGGTGTTCGCCGGCTCCAGGGGATTCTGCGGATCCCCCCACGAGGCACTGACCACCCCGGCACGGGCCGCGCTCCCCCCGCCGCAGGCCGTGGCCACGAGCGCGACCGCGACGGCGCACGCGCCCCACTTCGCGCGCGTGGCTCCACCCATGGTGCCTCCTCAGCTCCGCGATCGGGCCAAGCCCAGGGATCGGGCTTGGCCCTCATGAGATCGCAGAGTGGGGGGTGTCGCATGCGGGGGGTGCTCCATTTGCCGGTCCGCTGCGCTTGGCTGGCTTCCCACGTTGTCGGCTTTCCCGCCGTGGTGGTTTCGCTTGTTTTCGCCTGCGGCGGGCTGGGTGCCGCTGCGCGGGGCGTTTACGGCAGCGGGTGCGCCCCTCCGGACTCCGTCCTGCGGCCCGCCCCCTCCCGTGGGAGGGGGGAGGAAAGACCGGTGGGGGTCCCGTAAGCCCCCGTGTGCAGGAAGCCGACAGACAGGGCACGCCCCCACCGGCCCGTCTTCCACCCACCCACGGGAGGGGACAGACCGTAGGACGAAGTCCGTAGGGCTGTCACCGCACCCGACAAACAAACGCCCGCCGCAGGCGCAACGACGACAAACCCCCACGGCGGGAAAGCCGACAACGTGGGCCGCAGCAAAGCGCAGCGGAGGGGCCCGCCGCAGGCGCAACGGCGAAAGACCACCACGGCGCCGCAGCCGACAACGTGGGAAGCAGACCAAACGCCGCGCGGGACGCCCCCGTACAAGAGGGACGCCCCGCGCGAGCTGAGGTCGAGATGAAGGCCCAGCGCCGAGCGTTACCGCTTGGCGCGCGACGCGGTGCGGCCGCGCTCCTTCTGGTCCAGGACGACCTTGCGGATGCGCACGGCCTCCGGGGTCACCTCGACGCACTCGTCGTCGCGGCAGAACTCCAGGGACTGCTCCAGGGAGAGCTTGCGCGGCGGGACGATCGCCTCGAAGGAGTCGGCCGAGGCCGACCGCATGTTGGTGAGCTTCTTCTCCTTGGTGATGTTCACGTCCATGTCGTCGGCGCGCGAGTTCTCGCCGACGATCATGCCCTCGTACACCTCGGTGCCGGGGTCGGTGAACAGCACGCCGCGCTCCTGGAGGTTCGTCATCGCGAAGGCGGTGACGGCACCGGCTCGGTCGGCGACCAGCGAGCCGTTGTTACGGGTCGCCAGCGTGCCGAACCACGGCTCGTGGCCCTCGTGGATCGAGTGGGCGATGCCCGTGCCGCGGGTGTTGGTCAGGAACTCCGTACGGAAGCCGATGAGGCCGCGGGACGGGACGACGAACTCCATGCGGACCCAGCCGGAGCCGTGGTTGGACATGTTGTCCATGCGGCCCTTGCGGACGCCCATGAGCTGCGTGACGGCGCCCATGTGCTCCTCGGGGACGTCGATGGTCATGCGCTCGACCGGCTCGTAGGTCTTGCCGTCGATCTCCTGCGTGACGACCTGCGGCTTGCCGATGGTCAGCTCGAAGCCCTCACGGCGCATCTGCTCGACCAGGATCGCGAGGGCCAGCTCACCGCGGCCCTGCACCTCCCAGGCATCGGGGCGCTCGGTGTCCAGGACCCGGAGGCTGACGTTACCGATCAGCTCGCGGTCCAGGCGGTCCTTGACCTGGCGGGCGGTGACCTTGCGGTCCTTGACCGCGGCCTTGGCGTCCGCGCCCTTGCCGGTGCCGCCACGGCCGACGAGCGGCGAGGTGTTGGTGCCGATGGTCATCGAGATGGCCGGCTCGTCCACCGTGATCAGCGGCAGCGCGATCGGGTTCTCCGGGTCGGCCAGGGTCTCGCCGATCATGATGTCCGGGATACCGGCCACGGCGCAGATGTCACCGGGGCCCGCGACCTCGGCGGGCTTGCGGGTGAGCGCCTCGGTCATCATCAGCTCGGTGATGCGGACGTTGGCGACCGAGCCGTCGCGCTTGATCCAGGCCACGGTCTGGCCCTTGCGCAGCTCGCCCTGCTCGACGCGGAGCAGCGCGATACGGCCGAGGAAGTTGTCCGCGTCGAGGTTGGTGACGTGGGCCTGCAGCGGCGCCGTCTCGTCGTACTCGGGGGCCGGGACGTGCTCCAGGATCGTGGAGAAGAACGGCTCCAGGTTGGTGGAGTCCGCCGGGACCGTGCCGTCCTCCGGCTTGGTCAGCGAGGCGATGCCGTCACGGCCGCAGGCGTAGACGATCGGGAACTCGATCTGGTCCTCGTCGGCGTCCAGGTCCAGGAAGAGGTCGTAGGTCTCGTTGACGACCTCGTCGATCCGGGAGTCCGGGCGGTCCGTCTTGTTGATGCACAGGATGACGGGCAGACGCTGCTGGAGGGCCTTGCGCAGCACGAAGCGGGTCTGCGGGAGCGGGCCCTCGGAGGCGTCCACGAGCAGGACAACCGCGTCCACCATCGACAGACCGCGCTCGACCTCGCCACCGAAGTCGGCGTGGCCGGGGGTGTCGATGATGTTGATCGTGATGACGTCGCCGCCGTCCTTGGGGTGATACTTCACCGCCGTGTTCTTGGCGAGGATCGTGATGCCCTTCTCACGCTCCAGATCGTTCGAGTCCATCATGCGGTCGTCGAGGGACTCGGCGGCGTGCGCGGCGAAGGAGCCGGCCTGCTTGAGCATGGCGTCGACGATGGTCGTCTTGCCGTGGTCGACGTGGGCGACGATGGCGACGTTACGAATGTCGTGGCGGGTGGGCATACTGGCGGCGCTTCTCCCGGAATCGTGGATGGCGACGCGTCCATCCGGTACGCGCGCCTGCCGGGCATGACACGCCACGGCCTCACCCCATGGTACGTGGCTGCGGCGGTTATGGCCGCCGCAGCCCATCCACACACCCGCTGACCTGCGGTTTTTTACCGATTGTTAGCTTTGGGGTGGCCCTTACTTCTTGTAGCCGATGTCCTGGAACCGCGGTGTGGCGAACCCGAAGGCGCCGACGTTGGCGAGCGACTCCTTGGTGGCCACCAGCTCGGGCCGCTGGTAGAGCGGGATCGACCCGGCGGCCGCCCAGATCCGGGCGTCGGCCTGCTCCACCAAGGTGCGCGCGGCGCCCTCGTCCAGCTCGGAGGCGGCCTGGTCGAAGAGCTGGTCGATGTGGTCGGTGCCGACCCGGCTGTAGTTCTGCTCGACGGTCAGCGAGCCGTCGGGCGCGGGCTGCGGCTTGGCGTAGATCGGGCGGGCGTCGGTCGCCGGGTAGGCGGTGCCGGGCCAGGAGTACAGCGCCAGGTCGAAGTCGCCGGAGGCGATGTGGTCCTGGAAGTAGCTGGCGTCGGAGACCCGCTGGAGAGAGGTCTGCACGCCGATCTTGTCGAGCATCGTGGCGATCCGCCGGGCGACGGTGCGCAGCGGCTCGGCGGCCGCGCCGTCGGGCAGGACGAAGCGCAGCGTGAGCGGCTTGCCGTTTTTCTTGACGGTGGTCGTGCGGGCCGCCGCCTTGCCGCCGGCCGGGTCCCGTTCGGCGCGGGCGACCACCGCGCCGTGGGCGTGCCCGCCGGCGACGTGGCGGGCGGCGACGTGGCGGGCGCCGGGGTGGCCGTCGGATCCCGGCAGGTCCACCGGCCGGCCGGTCTCGACCAGCTCGGCGGCGCTCAGCGTCTGCGCCGCGCGCATGCGGTACCGCTTGTACCTGGCGTACGCGGCGGAGTCGCGGTCGCCGTCCGCCTTCTCCTTCTGCCGGGCGGCCGCCTCCTTGTAGATCGAGGCGCTCTGCCGCAGCAGGGCGGCCCGCTGGATCTCGGAGCCGACCGCGCCGGTGAAGGACAGCGGTGCCTCGGCGGCGGCGGGCCGGGCACCCGGCTCCTGAGCGCCGTGGGCGGGCGGGCCGGCGTGGCCGGGAGCGGGGCGCCCCGGGTTGCGGCCGTCGTTCGCGCCGTCGGCGTCCTCGTCGTAGGCGTCGGTCCCGGCGTCCCGGTCGTCCTCGTCCTCGTAGCCGTCCCGCCCGGGGCCGTCCTCCACCCGGTCGCGGGAGGCCGCCTCGTCGTCCCCGGGGCCGTCCGCGCCGCGCCACGCGCCGGGCGCCGGTGCGGCCGCCTTGCCACCGGCCTGCTGCCGGTCGCCGTCGGACTTCCAGCCGGCGTCGGCGAGCAGCGCCTTGGCCGCCCCGGTGTCCTGGTCGCCGAGCGCGTCGCTGTGGTCCTCGTAGCCGCGCTGCCCGGCCATCAGCAGATGGCTGCCCAGCGCCTCGGACGGCAGGTCGAGCGGCTTGAGGACGACGTCGGCGAGGGCCTGCCGGTCGATGGCGCGGGCCACCGCCCGGCGCACCCGGTCGTCGGCCAGCGGGCCGCTGCTGCCGTTGAGGGCGAGCTGGGTGTAGGCGGGCTCCAGGGCCTTGTGCAGGGTGTAGCCGCTCAGCGCCGCCCGCTCGGCGGCGTTCTTGGCGCCCGGCCGGTCCTGGGCCCGGTTGCCGTCGCCCTGGGGGCCCGCGTTGCCGGCCGCGGGCTTACGGAGGAAGCCGGGCGCGGCCGGGCCCCGGGCGGAGGCGACCCGCTTCGCGGCGATCTGGTCGACCGCGGCGACGTCGATGGACCCGGCGGCCAGCGCCGCCGACCGCTTCTCCCCGGGCAGCACCTCCAGCACGATCTTGTCGAGCTTGGCGGGCGCACCCCACCACGACGGGTTCCGCGCCAGGACGACCCGCCCCTTGGCCACGTCCCGCTTCTGGACCAGGAACGGGCCCGCGCCGACCGTGAGCCGCTCGCGCGCGGAGTCGTTGAAGGCGTTGGCGTTGCCCATCACGCTCTTGGGGTAGAGCGGGGTGAACAGCGACCGCCAGTCGGCGTAGGGCCGGGCGAAGGTGACCTTGACCTCCCGGCTGCCCGCGCCCTGCTCGACCTTGCCGATCCGGTCGTAGCCGGCGTTGCGGGCGGTCCAGTACGCGTTGTCCTGGCCGCGCAGCGCCGTCCACTGGGCGACGAAGTCCGCGGCGGTGATCGCGGTGCCGTCGCTCCACCGCGCCTTGGGGTTGATCTTGTAGGTGACGACCTGCTTGGGGTCGCGGGCGCTGACGTCCGCGGCGTCGAGGTAGTCGGCGTTGCGCTGCGGCGCGCCCCCGGCGTCGACGGTGAACATGCTGGGCAGCACCGCACCGGTGATCCGGCTGGTGGTGGCGTCGGCGTCGGCCTGGAAGGCGTTGAGGGTGCCGGGCATCGCGTCGACCGCCCAGCGCAGGGTGCCGCCGTCCTTGAGCTCGCCGCGGGGCGCCGGGGCGATGTCCTGGGACGCCGGGGAGGTCGACTGCCCGCCCTCCGAGCTGCATCCGGTGAGGGCCGGCAGCGGGAGCAGCACCCCCGCGGCGGCCAGTGCGGCGATGCGGCGTGCACGGGCCGCGCGGACCGAGGGGTTGTCGTGGTGGGTCATGACTGTTACCTCCGGGCTCGCCCGCGCGGCGCCGCCGGCGGGCTGGCTCCGGCACACCACGTTCGGCCGACTTTGCGGCTCATCACATCTATGAGCCCCTACTGAAAGCGACCGTTCGACGCCCGGCCACCCGACACGTCCAAGCCCGTACGAAGGCCACCCGCCCGGCGCAATACGCCCGGCCTGACAAGGGGTCAGCAGCCGTGCGTACGCCCGTATTTGCCGCCCTCACCCGTATCGGCGTTCGATCTCCGCCGTCGCACGCGGTAGCCGAAACGCACCGGTTCGAGTCGTAATCGCGCCGGACCCCTTCCCAACGCCTACTGTGACGCGCGACACTCTCGGGCGCATGAGATCGCCCACCACACCTTCCAAAGTGAGGGCACGTTATATGTCTCATCAGGACGAACTGACGGCGGTTGAACGCAGCCTGGACGATCTGGTCCGGTCGGTGGGAAGGCTGGAGGCGCGACTCGGCACCGGCCTGGACGTGCGCCGGGTGCGCAGCGATACCGACCACCTGCGCGAGAGCCTCGCCCTGCTGAAGCAGAGCGCGGCGGCCGGGCCGTCCCGCCGGGGCGGCGCTCCCCCCGCCGTCGAGATGGTGACGATCTCCGACGCCCCCTACGACGCAGCGCTGTGGGCGGGCGCCGAGGACGAGGGACTCGGCTGCCGCAACGGTCATGCGCCCTAGGGGGAGACCCCTGGTGGATGCCCCTTAGGGGGTGTCCTCGCCCCACTCAGACCCCTACCCCGTTGCCGCCCCGACGGAAGCGTTTGCGGAACCAGCATTCCGGACGGAGCGCCCTTCACGGAGACCGACGTTGGCCACTGGCACCGAACCCTCATCGCAAACGGGCGCGAGCGGTGTGCACACTGCCTCGCGCGCCGCCATTCCCGCCCGGCACCTGCGGACCGACCGCTGGTGGCTGGCGCCGGCCGGCACCGCCGCCGGACTGCTCGCGTTCATCGTCTACTCGACCTGGCGGGCGTTCGCGAACGCCGACTACTACGCCGCGCCCTATGTCTCGCCGTTCTACTCGCCGTGCCTGGCGCAGAACTGCCACACCATGCGCGGCGGGCCCAACTGGGAGATCGTCGGCAGCTGGTGGGGCCTGTCCCCGGCTCTGCTCATCCTGATCTTCCCGCTGGGCTTCCGGCTGACCTGCTACTACTACCGCAAGGCCTACTACCGCGGCTTCTGGGCCTCGCCGCCGGCCTGCGCGGTCGCCGAACCGCACAAGAAGTACACCGGTGAGACCCGCTTCCCGCTGATCCTGCAGAACGTCCACCGCTACTTCTTCTACTTCGCGGTGCTGGTCGCCGGGGTGCTGACCTACGACACCGCGCTGACCTTCCGCGACGCGCACTACGAGTGGGGCCACATGGGTCTGGGCACCCTGGTCTTCCTCGCCAACATCGTGCTGATCTGGGCGTACACCCTCTCCTGCCACTCCTGCCGGCACATCATCGGCGGCCGGCTGCGGCACTTCTCCAAGCACCCGGTGCGCTACCGGATGTGGGGCTGGGTCGGCAGGCTCAACGAGCGGCACATGCTGCTCGCCTGGTCCTCCCTGATCAGCGTGGCCCTGGCGGACTTCTACGTCTTCCTGCTGGCCAGCGGGGCCTTCTCGGACCCCCGCTTCTTCTGACCGACTTCTGCGACGGCGGCTGCCCCCGCGGCAGCCGTCCCGACGGCAGCTTCTCCAAGGAAAGGTGTGCCCCCGATGGCGCATGTGGACCGGCAGGCATGGGACGTGGTCGTGGTGGGCGCGGGCGGCGCCGGGCTGCGCGCCGCCATCGAGGCCCGCGAGGCCGGTATGCGGACGGCCGTGATCTGCAAGTCCCTGTTCGGCAAGGCCCATACGGTGATGGCCGAGGGCGGTATCGCGGCCAGCATGGGCAACGTCAACGAGCACGACAACTGGCAGGTCCACTTCCGCGACACCATGCGCGGCGGGAAGTTCCTCAACCACTGGCGGATGGCCGAGCTGCACGCCCGTGAAGCACCCGACCGGGTATGGGAGTTGGAGACCTGGGGCGCGCTCTTCGACCGCACGCCCGACGGCCGGATCTCCCAGCGCAACTTCGGCGGCCACGAGTACCCGCGCCTGGCGCACGTCGGCGACCGTACGGGCCTGGAGCTGATCCGCACCCTCCAGCAGAAGATCGTCTCGCTCCAGCAGGAGGACGAGAAGGAGTTCGGCGCCCACGACGCCCGGCTGAAGGTCTTCCAGGAGTGCACCGTCACCCGCATCCTCAAGGAGCGCGGCCCGGAGGCGGACGGCCGGGTCGCCGGGGCCTTCTGCTACGAGCGGGAGTCCGGCCGCTTCTTCGTCCTGGAGGCCCCGGCGGTGGTGCTGGCCACCGGCGGCATCGGCAAGTCCTTCAAGGTGACGTCGAACTCCTGGGAGTACACCGGCGACGGGCACGCGCTGGCGCTGCTCGCCGGGGCACCGCTGATCAACATGGAGATGGTGCAGTTCCACCCCACCGGCATGGTCTGGCCGCCGTCGGTCAAGGGCATCCTCGTCACCGAGTCCGTACGCGGCGACGGCGGGGTGCTGCGCAACAGCGACGGCCGGCGCTTCATGTTCGACTACATCCCCGACGTCTTCAAGGAGAAGTACGCCGAGACCGAGGAGGAGGGCGACCGCTGGTACGAGGACCCGGAGACCAACCGCCGCCCGCCCGAGCTGCTGCCCCGCGACGAGGTCGCCCGCGCCATCAACGCCGAGGTCAAGGAGGGGCGCGGCTCCCCGCACGGCGGGGTCTACCTGGACGTCTCGACCCGGATGCCGGCCGAGGTGATCAAGCGCCGGCTGCCGTCGATGCACCACCAGTTCCTGGAGCTGGCGGATGTGGACATCACCGCCGAGCCGATGGAGGTCGGGCCGACCTGCCACTACGTGATGGGCGGGGTCGACGTGGACCCGGACACCGCGGCGGCGACCGGCGTACCGGGCCTGTTCGCGGCCGGTGAGGTCGCCGGCGGGATGCACGGCTCCAACCGGCTGGGCGGCAACTCCCTGTCCGACCTGCTGGTCTTCGGCCGCCGGGCGGGGCTGCACGCGGCCGAGTACGCGGCGGCGCTGACCGAGCGGCCCACCGCCGATCCGCTGCAGATCGACGCCGCCGAGGCGGAGGCGCTGCGCCCCTTCAGCGCCGAGGCCGGCGAGGGCGCGGACGGCACCGGGCACGACGAGGGCCCGGCGGAGAACCCGTACACCCTCCACCAGGAGCTCCAGAAGGCGATGAACGCCCTGGTCGGCATCATCCGCAAGGAGGGCGAGATGTACGAGGCCCTCAAGCGGCTCGCGGATCTGCGGGTACGGGCCCGGCGGGCCGGCGTCGAGGGGCACCGGCAGTACAACCCGGGCTGGCACCTCTCCATGGACCTGCGGAACATGCTGCTGGTCAGCGAGTGTGTGGCCCGGTCCGCGCTGGAGCGCGAGGAGAGCCGGGGCGGGCACACCCGCGACGACCACCCGGCGATGGACCGCAGCTGGCGCAACATCAATCTGGTCTGCCGGCTCGCGGACCCGCAGGGCGACTCCCGGGCCGCGGACCCGGCGCTGGGACAGATCCGGCTCTCCCGCCGGGAGATGCCGCCGATCCGCCGCGATCTGCTGGAGCTGTTCGAGAAGGACGAGCTGGCGAAGTATCTGACGGACGAGGAGCTGAGCCGGTGAGCGAGCAGCAGACGGTATCCGACGCGGCGGAGGAGCCGGGGAAGTCCGGTGCCTACCAGGCGCACTTCCGGGTGTGGCGGGGCGATACCGGCGGCGGGGGCCTTGAGGACTTCACGGTCGAGGTGCACGAGGGCGAGGTGGTGCTGGACATCATCCACCGTCTGCAGGCGACCCAGGCGCCGGATCTCGCGGTGCGCTGGAACTGCAAGGCGGGCAAGTGCGGTTCGTGCAGCGCGGAGATCAACGGCCGGCCGCGGCTGCTGTGCATGACCCGGATGTCGGTGTTCGACCGTACGGAGACGATCACGGTCACGCCGATGCGGGCGTTCCCGGTCATCCGCGACCTGGTCACCGATGTGTCGTTCAACTACGCCAAGGCCCGCGAGATCCCCTCGTTCGTGCCGCCCGCGGAGCTGGCGCCCGGCGAGTACCGCATGCAGCAGGAGGACGTGGGCCGCTCGCAGGAGTTCCGCAAGTGCATCGAGTGTTTCCTGTGCCAGGACACCTGCCATGTGGTCCGGGACCACGAGGAGAACAAGGCGGCGTTCGCCGGCCCGCGCTTCCTGATGCGGATCGCCGAGCTCGACATGCATCCGCTGGACGCGGCGCCGGCGTCCGGCATCGACCGCAAGACCACCGCGCAGGACGAGCACGGGCTGGGCTACTGCAACATCACCAAGTGCTGCACGGAGGTCTGCCCCGAGCACATCAAGATCACCGACAATGCGCTGATCCCGCTGAAGGAGCGCGCCGCGGACCGTAAGTACGACCCGCTGGTGTGGCTCGGGAACAAGATCCGGCGCCGTACGGAATGACCTCCCCGCGGATCGGACGGCGCACGGTGCTCGCGGGCATCGGCGGACTTCCGCTCGCCGCGGCGGCCGGTGTGCCCGAGTCCGACGACCGGGCCGCCGGCCCCGCGACCCCGGGCGGCGGGCGGGCGACGCTGCTGCGCGGCGCCGATCTGGTGCTCACCATGGACCCCGGTCTCGGCGAGGGCCCCCTGGGCGCGCTGGAGGACGGCGTCGACCTGCTGCTGCGCGACGGCACGATCGCCGCCGTCGGACGGCGCCTGGAGGCACCGCCCGGCGCCCGGGTGCTGGAGACCGGCGGCAGGATCGTGCTGCCGGGGTTCGTGGATCTGCACAACCACCTGTGGCAGTCCAGCATCCGGGGCGGCTGCGCGGACCGGGACCTGAGCGGCTGGCTGTCCGGCTGCAACGGGCATGTGCTGTCGAAGATCGGGCCCCGGGACATGTACCGCTTCGTGCGTCTGGCCGCGCTCGACGCCCTCGGCGCGGGCGTCACCACCGTCGTCGACTGGGTCCACCCCCTCCCGTACGACACCGCCGCGGCCTACGTCCGGGCGCTGGACGACACCGGGGTGCGGTTCGTCTACGCGGCGGCCCAGCACGCCGCCGCCCGGGAGCTGGTCCCCCGGGTCAAGAAGGACTTCCTGGACCCGCTGCCGCTGGCCTCCGCGCAGGTGTCGGCGCAGGCCGGGATGTCCGTCCGCGCCGAGCTGCGGCAGTTCCACGAGCTGGCCCGGGAGCTGGGCGTGATGCTCAACTGCCATGTGCTGGAGTGCCGCGCGGACCGCGCGGACGATCCGGTCCGCGCGCTGCGGGAGGTCGGCGCCTTCGGCCCGGACCTGCTGATGAACCACGCGGTGCACCTCGACGACCGGGAGATCGCGCTGACCGGCGAGCACGACGTCCGGGTGGCGCACTGCCCGCTCAGCAACATGCGGCTGGCCTCGGGCATCGCGCCGCTGCCCGCGCTGCACCGGCACGGCGTACGGGCCGGGCTCGGCCACGACGGCGGGACCAACGACACCTCGGACATGTTCAACCTGATGAAGGCGGCGGTGGGCCTCCAGCGGGCCCGGCACGAGGACGCGGGGGTCCATCCGACGATCCCGGCGGTGCTGCGGATGGCGACGCTGGGCGGTGCGGAGTGCATCGGCATGGCCGACCGGGTCGGGTCGCTGACTCCGGGCAAGCGCGCCGATGTCGTCGTCCTGGACCCCGGCACCCTCAACTTCGCCCCGCGTTTCGACTGGACCAGCCAGATCGTGCTCAACGGGCAGCCGCCGAACGTCAGCGAGGTCTTCGTCGACGGGCGGCTGCGCAAGGCGCGCGGTGAGCTGGTGGGGGTGGACACCGCGCGGGTGGTCCGCGAGGCGGAGCGGGCGGCGGCGAACCTGCGCGCCGCCGCCTGACGCCGCCCCGGCGCCGGCCTCAGAACAGACTCAGCAGCGCTTCCGCGGGGTCCATGCCCGTCGACTCCCCGTCGGGCAGGGCGAGTTCGAACCAGACGGTCTTGCCGCGCGGGGTGCGGCGACTGCCCCAGCCCTCGCTGAGCAGACCGACCAGCTGCAGTCCGCGGCCGCCCTCGTCGGTGTCGCGGGCCCGGCGGCGGCGCGGCTGGGCGAGATCGGCGTCCCAGACCTCGCAGACCAGCGTGCGGTCCAGCAGCAGCCGCAGCCGGATCTCGCCGTGGCCGTGCCGCAGCGCGTTCGTCACCAGCTCGCTGACCAGCAGCTCCGCGGTGTCGACCAGCCCCTGCAGGCCCCAGTCCGTCAGCTGGTCGCGGGCCAGCTCACGGGCGCGGGCCACCGAACGGGCCTCCGGCGCAAGGCTCCAGTCGCCCACCGAGTCCTTGGGCAGCCCGTGCACCCGGGCCATCAGCAGCGCGATGTCGTCCTCGCCGTGCGAGGTGTCCAGGGCGCTCAGGACGTGGTCGCAGGCGTCCTCCAGCTGGCGGTCGGCGCCCGACAGCGCCGCCCGGAACGCCTGCAGCCCCTCGTCGAGGGGGTGGTGGCGGGACTCCACCAGCCCGTCGGTGTACAGGGCCAGCAGCGCGCCGTCCGGCAGCTCCACCTCGATCTCCTCGAACGGCTCGCCCCCGACGCCCAGCGGCATCCCCGGCGGTACGTCGAGCAGCAGCGCGTCCTCGCCCTCCTCGACCAGGACCGGCGGCAGATGCCCGGCGTTGGCGAACGTCGCCCGCCGGGTGACCGGGTCGTACACGGCGTAGACGCAGGTGGCGAGGTAGACCTCGGAGAGGTCGGCGGTACGGGCGGAGCGGCCCGGCTCCGGCGCGCCGGCGGCACCGGACCGGCCGCGGGAGCCGCGTCCGGCGGACCGGCCGTCGCCGCTGCCGCCGAGCCCGCGGGCGATCTCGTCCAGCGCCGAGAGCACCTCGGCCGGCTCCAGGTCCAGCAGCGCCAGCGTCCTTACGGCGGTGCGCAGTTCACCCATCGCCACGGCGGCGCGCAGCCCGCGGCCCATGACGTCGCCGACGACCAGCGCCGTGCGGTGCCCGGGGAGTTCGATGACGTCGAACCAGTCGCCGCCGACCTCGGTCGCGGTGGTGCCGGGCAGATAGCGGCAGGCGATGTCGAGGCCGGACGCCTCCGGGTCGCCGGGCGGCAGCAGGCTGCGCTGCAGGATCAGCGCGCGTTCGTGCTCGCGGCGGTAGAGGCGGGCGTTGTCGATGCAGACCGCGGCGCGCGCCGCGAGCTCCACGGCCAGCGCGGTGTCGCGTTCCCCGAACGGCTCGCTGCCCTTCGCGCGGGAGAACTGCACCAGCCCGACGACGGTGTCCCTGGCGACCATGGGCACGACGAGCGTGGAGTGCACCACGGCGCCCAACTCCGGCCCGTCCTCGCTCTCCCGGCCCGGGATGATCTGCGCCTGGGCGGTGCGCAGGGCGGCCGCGCAGGGGGAGTTGAAGGGGTAGCGGTGGACGGCGCCGACGGCGACCGGCGGGTCCTGGGGCGCGCCGCCGGCGGCACTGGCGAACGGGGCGTCGGAGACGGCGCTGGCGAACGCGACCCGGCGCAGTTCGGCGCTGCCGTCGCTCATGCCGGGCGGCGCCTCGTCGCCGGACAGCAGGCCCTGGTAGAGGTCCACCGACGCCAGATCGCAGAACTGCGGGACGGCGACGTCCAACAGGGTGCGGGCGGTGGTCTCCAGGTCGAGGGAGTTGCCTATCCGGGCGCCGGCCTCGTTGAGCAGTGCGAGGTTGCGGCGGGCGCTGGCGGCCTCGCGTTCGGCCCGGCGCCGGCCGGTGACGTCGGCGGCGAGCGCCGCGACGCCGATGGGCCGGCCGCTGGCGCCGTGCAGGCGGTAGAGCGACACCGACCAGCGGCGGCGCTCCTCCTCGCCGGGCACCGCCCCCACCAGCTGCATCTCGGTGACCGGTTCGCCGGTCTCCAGGACGCGGCGCAGCGCGGCGGTCATCCGCTCGGCCTCGGGGCGCGGCAGGAAGTCGTGCGGGGTGCGGCCGCGGTACTTGGCGGCGGGGCCGCCGAAGACCGTGGCGAAGCGCTCGTTGACCCGCAGCAGCTTCAGGTCCGTGCCGAACAGGGTGAAGCCCATGGGGGATTGACCGAAAACGGCCTGTGAGGCGGCGAGGTCGGTCTCGATGCCGCGCAGCGCCCGGACATCGACGACGATGCAGACCGCGGCGCGCTGCCCGGCCTCGTCGTGCGAGGGCATCACATAGATCTCGGCCAGTCCGTCGGCCGGTCCGCCCTCCGCCCTGCGGTAGGGCACCAGGCCGGTCCACTCGCGGCCGTCGAGGATCTCCGACACCTTGCGGCGCCCGGTCTCGCGGAACTCGCTGGGGACGAACGCCTCGATGGGGTCCTTGCCGATGGCGTAACGGGCGGGGATGCCGAGCATCTGCTCGGCCCGCTCGCTCCACTGGTCGATCCGCCCGTCGGGGCCGAGCGAGAAGGAGGCCACTCTGATGTAGTCGTAGATCGATCCGGGCCGGCTGCTCTGCCATACGGGCGGACCGTGCAGGTCGCGGGCGTACGAACGCCCACCTGGGTCACCAGGGCCGTCCGCACCACCCTGACCCTCGGCCTGTGCGGGTTCTGCCCCGCCAGATGACATCTCGCTCACGAGCCCCGTCCCCTCCAGCTCATCGTGCCCGGACCGGACCAGCCTGAGTATCCAGCACCTCGACTATCCGGAACACGGTCTTCACGATCACAGCACAGTCTCGATCGCAGGCCATCTACAAAATGTCGATGAAATGGCAACGATCAGGACTCCACATGTCTCCTAACCAGCCACCGACAGCTCGAACCACACTGTCTTGCCACTCTTTCCACGCCGGGTTCCCCAGCGTCGCGAACTGCACGCGACCAGCTGCAATCCACGGCCGCCCTCGTCGTCCGGGGCGGCTGCGCGCTCCTGCGGCGGGTCGGGCAGCGGATCGGAGACCTCGACGAGCAGCCCGCCGGAGCTCAGCAGCACCATGCGGACGCCGATCGGTCCGCTGGCGTAGCGCAGGGAGTTGGTGACGAGCTCGCTGACGAGGAGTACGGCCACATCGGTGGCTCCGTTCAGTCCCCAGTCGTCCAGCACCCGGCGGACCATCGTGCGGGCGGTGCGCACCGCGCCGGGGTCGGCCGGAAAGCTCCATTCGGCGATCGGTGAACCGGTGGCCCTGCCGCGCTTGCGGACACTGCTGGAGCCGGATTCTGGGACCCCTGCCGCTGCGCTGTCGCTCACGCCGATCACATCCCAACCCCGATGGCATCCCCGTCGGATTGCCCACATTGAAGGGGTCAATCTGGACATACCCGATATCGAGGTCGAAGTATCGCCGCCAACGGTGCGCTGTGACACAAATGGCGCATATGGGAACAGTGGGGCTACGCACGCGTCGCAGGCGGTCATGCGTGCGCGGCGAAGGAGCCAAGGCACACGGGGCGCGAGCCAGGGCGGGCAGGAGGCCGCGCGCGCTCAAGCGGACCGCACGCCCGGGATCCCGGCCGTGGCGACCAGCCTGCGCATCGCCTCGGCGACCGCCGGGCGGTCCTGATCCAGCCAGTCGACCTGCGACTCCTCGCCGGGCAGCAGCCAGCGCAACTCGTCGTGGTCCTGCAGCGGCCGCGGCTCACCGGACGCCAGGCGGGCCGTCCACACCTGCAGGACGTAGCCGGGCCGCAGCACCCACTCCCCGGGGATGCGCTCCCCGACCACCACCTCGACGCCCAGCTCCTCACGCAGTTCGCGCTCCAGCGCCCGTTCGGGCGTCTCGTCGTCCTCCACCTTGCCGCCGGGCAGCTCCCAGCGGCCGGCCAGCGCGGGCGGTGCGCTGCGGCGTGCGGCCAGCAGCCGCCCGCCCTGGCACACCGCTCCGCCCACTACTACGCGCACCGTCGTCATGCGCGGCAGCCTACGTCCCCCGCCTTCGTCCCGCTTCTCGCCCGCCGCCCCTCAGGTCGCCGCATGGTCGACCTTCTCGACCACGTAGAGCTGCCGCCGGCCCGGCGAATCGAGCCGGTCGGCCACCCGCTCCGCCTCCGCCCGGGTGGCATACCGGCCGACGCGATACCGGTTGCCCCCTTCGTCCTGGCGGATGACGAGCCAGGGGAGCACGGCTCCACCCTCAGTCATTGCGCCCCTCCGTCCGCCACACAGCGCGTCATGACGCGCCCCTCGTCTGCTGATGCCGAAATCGCAATCCGCATATGCCCGAGCGTACGCCCGACCTTTACGCACCGGATATGGATTTACACAAAGAGGTACCGAACCGGCCACTCGCAGGCCCCGGTCGTACCGGAAGCGACCTGCGAGTGGCCGGTTTCGCCCGAAGCGCCGGGCGTAAGTGACGAAACTGCGAGGCGTGGCGCCAGGCTGACTCAGGCCCCGACGGACGCCTTGGCCCCTTCGGCCTCTCCGGCCGCGTCCGCCGCGGCGGCCTCTTCCTCCGCACGGATCTCGGCCTCGACCTGGACCAGCGACGGGTTGCGCCACGAGCTGCGCACGCCCCAGTAGTAGAAGGCCAGTCCGATCGCGGCGACCACGGCGATGTCCCAGCCCGGGGGCAGGTAGCCCTTGCCGCCGAACTCCTTGCCGCCCATGTACGACACGGCGGCCATGACCAGCAGGTACGCCACCATCCAGGCGCCGGCCTTCAGGTGCGGGCGCAGCCCGGCCCACGGCTTGCGGCCCTGGGTCAGCGGCTTGCCGATCTCGTACCAGGCCCAGACCGGCAGTCCGACGGCCATGATCAGGATGACCTTGCCGGTCAGCGGCCAACGGCCCCAGTACAGGACCAGCGAGCCGAAGACCATCGCGACCGGCGCGATGATCGGCATCACCCGGAGCTTGACCGGGCGGTTGAGGTCCGGCGAGATGCGGCGCAGCGACATCACCGCGACCGGGCCGGTGATGTACGAGATGACGGTGGCGACCGAGACGATCTCGGCGAGCGAGCCCCAGCCGCGGAAGACCGCGAGGAAGAGGAAGGCGATCACGAGGTTGAGCAGCAGCGCCGGGCGCGGCACGCCGGTCTTCTTGTCCACCTTGCCGAAGACGCCGGGCAGATGGCCGTTCTCCTGCACGCCGTGGATCATGCGCGAGGTGGTGGCGGCGTAGATCATGCCGGTGCCGGACGGCGAGACGAAGGCGTCCGCGTACAGCAGCAACGCCAGCCAGTTCAGGCCCCAGGCCACCGCGAGGTCGGCGAGCGGCGAGTTGTAGCCGAGGCCGGCCCAGCCGCCGCTGGCGCCCAGCTTGTCGCCGGGGACCGCCATCAGGAACGCGACCTGCAGCGCGACATAGATGACCAGCGCGATCAGGATCGACCAGACGACGGCCTTGGGCAGCGACTTGCCCGGGTTACGGGCCTCGCCGGCGAGGTTCAGCGGGGACTGGAAGCCGTTGTAGGCCCAGACGATGCCGGAGACGGCGACCGCGGTGAAGACCGAGCTCCAGCCGTTGGGGGTGAAGCCGCCGTGGCCGCTGATGTTGTCCGTGTCGAAGTGCGCCAGCATCAGCGCGCTGGCGGTCAGCACCGGCACCACGACCTTGAAGACCGTGATCGCGGTGTTGGTCTTCGCGAACAGCGAGATGGCGAACCAGTTGAGGAAGAAGTAGAAGATCAGCAGGACGCTGGCGAGCCCGACACCGGTGCCCGTCAGCTCCTTGCCGTCGTAGAGCGCCTTCGCCCAGCCGAAGTCCCAGGAACTCATGTACTGGACCGAGGCGGTGGCCTCACCGGGGATGACCGAGACGATCGCGATCCAGTTGGCCCAGGCCGCGAGGTAGCCGGCGAGCGAGCCGTGCGAGTACTGGCCGTAGCGGACCATGCCGCCGGCCTTCGGGAACATCGCACCCAGCTCGCTGTAGGTGAGCGCGATGGTGAGCGCGACCAGCGCGCCGATGACCCAGGCCAGGATCGCGGCCGGACCGGCGATGGCGGCGGCCCGCTCGGCCCCGAAGAGCCAGCCGGAGCCGATGATGGACCCGAGGCCCGTCGCGGTCAGGGCGATGGTCCCGAGGGACCGCCGGTAATTCGAATGCGAACCCTGCTCCGCACCCTGGGTTTTCGTCGTGCTCACGTGCTGGTCTCCTGGTCTTCCCCCGTGCCGTGCACAAACTTCGCCATCGTAAGAGCGAATCCGAAGATCGGTTTCCCGCTGCTGGCCAAAACTCCCGCCCAGCTGAGGGTCTGTGAGGTTTCCAACACCAAGATCCAGCCAACATTTACGGGCATATCTCAGCAAAACGGACACCGGACTGGAGACTGAAAGCCGCCACGGATCCAGTACGGGGCCGCGGGAGGGCGGATACGGGGGGCAGCGGAGACGGCAGGGGCGGCCCCGCGGGCCGCCCGGCTGCTACTTCACCGGCAGGTGGTACGCCACCCGATACCGGTCCGCGAGCGTGACGACATCGGCGGTCTCGACCGGCCGGCGGCCCTCGAAGTACGTACGCGAGACGACCAGCACCGCATGCCCCGGCACCCCGCCCAGCGCCATGGCCTCCTCGGCCAGCGCGGGCCGGGCCCCGACCTCCTCGACGACGTTGTCCACCACCACGTCGATGGCCGCCATCCGTTCGACCACCCCGCGCCCCGCCAGCGGCCCCTCCTCCGGCAGCATCACGGGCGTTCGCCCCGTCACCTCCAGGGGCTCCCAGGACGTGGAGAGCATCGCCGGCTCGCCCTCCGCCCGGAAGACATAGCGGGTGCGCATCACCCTGGCCCCCGGCGGAACGCGCAGCCTGGCGGCGACCGCCGAACTGGCCGCCTCCTGCTCGCTGTTGGACTCCCAGGTGCCGCGCACCCGCTCGTCCGTCTGCTCCTGCCGGAAGGGCGTACAGCCGCCGACGGCGTGGAATCCGGCGCGGGCGATACGGCGCGGGACGGGCTGCTCGCGCACGTATGTGCCCGAGCCCGAGCGACCCTCGACCAGGCCCTCGGCCATCAGGACCTTGCGCGCCTCCAGGGCGACGGTGTCCGAGACGCCGTACTCCTCGCGGATGCGGGCCTGGGAGGGGAGGCGGGTGTGCGGCGGCAGCACCCCGTCGACGATCTTCTGGCGCAGGTCGCCGGCGACGCGGAGGTACGCGGGCTGCTCACCGAAAGGCACGTGCCCCTCCCAACAGCTTGACAGTCAGCAACAGCCTGGCAACGGCGCGTTGCCGACCGCAACCTTGGGCCAGATATTCACCTGATGTGATGAAACCCAGCTCAGCCGCCCGGGGAGCGCGCACGGACCCCACCAGCCCCCATCCCCACCTCACCCGCACCCCACGCCCCACCTCCCGAAGAGCGCCGCCCGCTCATGTCACGATCGACCAGGACCAGCCCGCAACGGACCGCCCGGCAGCAGGACCCGCTCCCCCACACGGACCGCTCACCACACGGCACCGGCCCCAAAGCGGGTTCACCGGAAGGGAAGGAAGGCGCCCATGCCCGCCGAACCCGGCCTCTCCCCCATGCCCAAGGAGTGGCAGCGCGCCCTCGCCGTCGTCGCCCACCCCGACGACCTGGAGTACGGCGCCGCGGCCGCCATCGCCGAATGGACCGCCGCCGGACGCGAGGTCAGCTACCTGCTCGTGACCCGCGGCGAGGCCGGCATCGACGGCCTGGCGCCCGGGGAGTGCGGGCACATCCGCGAGGCCGAGCAGCGGGCCGGCGCCGCGCTCGTCGGCGTGCACACCGTCGAGTTCCTCGAACACCACCACGATGGCGTCATCGAGGCCGGTACGGCGCTGCGCCGCGACCTCTCCGCGGCCATCCGGCGCCACCGCCCCGAGCTGCTGATCACCCTCAACCACCACGACACCTGGGGCGGGGTGGAGTGGAACACCCCGGACCACCGGGTGGTCGGCCGCGCCGTCCTGGACGCGGCCGGCGACGCCGGCAACCGCTGGATCTTCCCCGAGCTGGCCGACGCGCGCGGCCTGGCGCCCTGGAACGGCATCCGCTGGGTCGCCGTGGCCGGCTCCCCCCACCCCACCCACGCCGCCGAGGTCGGCCCCGGCATCGACCGCGCGGTCGCCTCACTGGCGGCGCACGCCACGTACATCAGGGGCCTCGGCGGCCCCGAACAGGACCCGCACAGCTACGCCCGCACCTTCATCGAACAGACCCTGCGCACCGGCGGCGAACGCTACCGGGGCCGCCCGGCGACCCTCTTCCAGGTCTTTCCGCGCTAGGACGCACACGCCTTGGGGGTGCTCATGGGGCGGGCGTCACACACCAAGGCGTGCCACTCGCCCAGGCGTACGTACCGCTCCCCCCTCCCCTCCATGGATCAACGGCGGACCGGCCCCACGCCCCCTACGCCCCCACGACCCCCGCAACGAATCCGGCCACCAGCTCCGCCACCTCCGCCGGCCGCTCCAGCGCCATCGCGTGGGTCCCGTCCACCCCCGCCACGGTCACCTGCGGCTGCGTCCGCGCCAGCTCCCCCAGATCGCGGCGCAGCCCCTCCACGTACGCGGCCATCAGCTCCTCGAACCACGGCGGCATGCCCGGCACCGGGGGGTTGGGGCGCAGCGCCCGGGCGATCAGCAACGGCCGCGTCACCCGCCGGTAGAGCGCGAACAGATCGATCCCCGCCATCGCCTCCTGGGCCTGGACCGCCTGCCGTCGCCCCGGCCGCAGAAACAGCCGCCCGTCCGCCGTCCGCGCCAAGGACCGCCGCACCCCGGCCACCATGAACTCGCCGGGGATCCCCAACTGCGCCGCCATGGCGGCCTGGTAGTCGAGCACGCCCTCCAACGCGGCGGCGTCGAAGGGACGTCCGCCCGCCTCCTCCGCGAACTTCCTCACCTCCCCCAGCCGTTCGCGCACATAGGCTGCGTCCAGGCCCACGTACTGCTCCGCCCTCCCCATCCCGTGCCCGTCGAGGTTCACCGCGGCGGGCGTGTCGGGCAGCAGCTCCAGACACCGCGCGGCCACCATCCCGCCCATCGAATGCCCCACCACCACGGCCTCCGGCACCCCACAGGCCGCCAGCACCGCCGCCACATCCCCCACGGCCACCTCGAACGTCCACGGCACCGCGCCCTCGCCCGACCGCCCATGGCCCCGCAGATCCATCGCCAGCACCCGGTGCCGCACGGCCAGCAGCGGCGCGACCCGCTCCCAGTCCGCCAACGTCCGCCCCGCCCCGTGCAACAACAGCACCGCGGGCCCGGCCCCACCGTGATCCCGCACAGCCAGCTCCACCCCGTCACCGGCCATACAGGTCAGGTCTCCGCTCGCCCCGCTGTCCGCCCGGCCGGCCGCCTCGCCGCTCACCTCGGTGCTCACCTCGGTGCTCACCTTGCTCTTCGCTTCGTTGCTCCCGCTCTGTGCCATGCATCAAAGCTAGGCGCCCCAAATACCCACATTTTCGTCCCCGAAGACGATGCCCGAGCCCCCAAATCCGGGGCATAATGAATTAACCCCGTTGGGAATTCCTCCCCTTGCCCCCCTTCTTTCCGCGGGCCCCTGTCGGGGCCGGGCCAGGCCGGCCTAGCCGTACGAGGAGATCAGCCGCCCGACGACCGGCCCCAGGAAGCGGGCCGCCAGCCCCGCCCTCCGGCGCCGCCAGGCCTCGTCCTCCTGCCCCGCCCCGTCCATACCGTCCCCGTATCGGCGCCGACGGATGTCCGCCACGACCTCCTCGGGAGCGTCGAGTTCGGTGCGAAGCACGTCGAGGGCCTCGCGTTTGCTGATCAGCCGGCCGTCCCGCAGGGTGATGTGCATCCGGGCCACGGTGAGCACGGCGTAGTCCAACCAGCCGTCCTGGAGCAGCAGTTCACTGCGCGACGCGGCGAGTCCGGAGAGGCTTTCCCGCAACTCACCGACGATGAATGCAGTGAGCTGACGATCCGACACCGGGGGCAGCAATCCCTCGACCGGCCGACCGCGCAGCACCCGCCCGAAGGCGTGCAGTTCCCGCCTGGCGACCGGACTGACCGGGCGGGCGTAGTACTCCCGGTGGGCCCATACCGGATGCTCCCGGTCCGGATCGTCCAGCCCGGCGGCGGAGAGGTACGAGCAGTGCAGCCCGCGCGCGAGCGGCAGCTCCCGCACCAGCCGATCATGGAGCCCGATCAGCCGCCGCTCCTCCTCGGGAGTGCAGGGCCGGTCGAGCACGGCGACCAGATCGAGGTCGCTGCGACCGGGACGGTAGTCCGTGCCCTCGGCGATCGAACCGTGAACCCAGAGCGCGACGAGCGGCACGAAGGGCGGGCCAAGGGCCTCGGTAAAACGTGCGAGGAGGTCATCGGTGCCCGGGTCCCCGGTCACACCCGGCACGGTGCCGGCGGGTACGGCGGACGGGGCGGACACGGCGGGTGCGGCGGACACGGCGGGTCGCCCGGCAACGGGGTCACCAGGAGCTTCGTCGGAGCTGGTCGTCATAACGGACCAGTCTGCAGCGGCGGGCACCCGGCGCTCCATGACACACCGGACCGGAACGTCGGCCACCGCGGGGACAACTCCACCGTCGATGCCCTCGTAGCCCCGTTCTCGCCGAATCGCTACGGTTGAGCCATGACCGCACTGCCCGACTGGATGCGCCCGCCACGCGCGGAAGGCTGGTTCGCGGAGGACCTGGACCGCCTCCCCGAGGCACCCCGCCACACCGAGCTCATCGACGGAGCCCTCGTCTTCATGCTGTCGCCCCAGCGGTCGTGGCACGGCCGCCTCGTCACCGGCCTGACTGTGGCCCTCATGGATCAAGCCCCCAGCGGTGTCGAAGTCGAGCGGGAGATGACCATCCGCCTTGACGCCCGCAACCGCCCAGAGCCCGACCTGCTTCTGACGACAGACCCGTACGATGCGGACCGCACCTGGTACGCCCCGGGGGACGTCCTGCTCGTCATCGAGGTCGTCTCCCCCGAGTCCGCCCACCGGGACCGCACGGTCAAGCTCCGCAAGTACGCCGAGGCCGGCATCCCGCACTACTGGTGCATCGAAGACGAGGGCGGCGCACCGGTCGTACATGTCTACGAGCTCGATGAGCCGACCCGTAGCTACGCGCCCGCCGGTATCTTCCGAGGCTCACTCCGGCGTCCGGTGCCCTTCGAGATCAGCCTTGATCTCGACAAGCTGACGCCGGGCCGGCCGGGCTGACACGGCGATGCGGCTCCCAGTCCACACCGGGAGCCGAAAGGGTCGGACTGGAGACAGTCCGACCCTTTTGCGAGCTGCGCAATCGTCCGCTCAGCGACGGTGTTGCTTCACCGGCTCACACGTTGAACCGGAACTCCACCACATCCCCGTCCTGCATCACATACTCCTTGCCCTCCATGCGGGCCTTGCCGGCGGCGCGGGCGTCGGCGACGGAGCCGGTCTCGACGAGGTCGGCGAAGGAGATGACCTCGGCCTTGATGAAGCCCTTTTGGAAGTCGGTGTGGATGACGCCGGCGGCCTCGGGGGCGGTGGCGCCCTTCTTGATGGTCCAGGCGCGGGTTTCCTTGGGGCCGGCCGTCAGGTAGGTCTGCAGGCCGAGGGTGTCGAAGCCGACGTGGGCGAGGGTGGCCAGGCCCGGTTCGTCCTGGCCGACGGACTGGAGGAGTTCGAGGGCCTCGTCCTCGTCGAGTTCGGCGAGGTCGGCCTCGAGCTTGGCGTTGAGGAAGATCGCCTCGGCGGGGGCGACCAGGGCGCGCTGCTCGTTCTTGAAGTCCTCGTCGGTCAGCTCGTCCTCGTCGACGTTGAAGACGTAGAGGAAGGGCTTGGTGGTGAGGAGGTGCAGGTCGTGCAGGAGTTCCTCGTTGCCGGAGCCCTGGACGATGCCCGCCGAGAAGAGCGTGTCGCCCTTCTCCAGGATGGCCTTGGCCTCTTCGACGGCCTTGACCTTGGGGGCGACGTCCTTCTTGATGCGGGATTCCTTCTGCAGGCGCGGAAGGACCTTCTCGATGGTCTGGAGGTCGGCCAGGATCAGCTCGGTGTTGATGGTCTCGATGTCGTCCTTGGGCGAGACCTTGCCGTCGACGTGGACGACGTTCTCGTCCTTGAAGGCGCGGATGACCTGGCAGATCGCGTCGGACTCGCGGATGTTCGCGAGGAACTTGTTGCCCAGGCCCTCGCCCTCCGAGGCGCCGCGGACGATGCCCGCGATGTCGACGAAGTCGACGGTGGCCGGGAGGATCTTCTGCGAGTCGAAGATCTCGGCGAGCTTGGCGAGGCGGGGGTCGGGGACTCCGACGACGCCGACGTTCGGCTCGATGGTGGCGAACGGGTAGTTGGCCGCCAGCACGTCGTTCTTGGTCAGGGCGTTGAACATGGTCGACTTGCCGACATTGGGCAGACCGACGATTCCGATCGTGAGCGACACTGTGGCGACTCGACTTCCGAAGGCAGAGGTGGTGGGGTGGGCGGCCGCTCCGGGTCCGGGTGCCCGGTCCCGGGAGGGGCCGATCAACCAGTCTACGGGGCGGCCGGGCGCGAGCGGCCGCCACCGGGACCGCGCCCGCGCCCGACCCCCTCCGGGGCCGCGGCCGGCGTCCGGTGCCCCGCTCCGGGTCCCCGCGGCGAACGAAGTCCCAAGGTCGGAACAAAGCGCGTGTCCCGTAACCGGTTAATCCCACTTAGCGGCCTACCGTTGGCGAGTGGAGCAACACGAAGCGCGCACCCCCCAGCACGGACCGTCATGGCCCGCACGCCCGGCCACCGACACGGGCACCCGGCTCCCGCGCCCCGCGGAGGCCGTGGCAGCCGACCCCGACGACGCCTTTCTCTCCGCGATGCGGGCCTCCGGGTTCGCGTCCGTACCGGCCTCCGCCTCCCTGCCGTTACGGGGCCCGGCACAGGCGGGGCCGGCCCGCGGCCCCACCCGGGCGGCCCCGACGCCCCGGGCGCCCGAGCGCGCCCCCGCGCCACCGGAGGGCGCCGAAGCCTCGACCGTTTACCGGGCCCGGCCCCGCCCCTCGACCGCCCCGTCCGCGCTGCTGCCGCACCGGATGCCGGCCGCCAAGCTCACCGGCCTGGGGTGCTGGCTGCTGGCGACGCTGACCCTGCTGGCGTTCGCGTACCTGGACCGGCTGCTCCTGGGCGGCGCGCAGACCCCGTACGGCTTCTTCTTCCTGCTGGTGAGCGTGGCGGCGGCGTTCTGGGTCAGGCCGTACGACCTGATCTGCGCGCCGGTCACCGTGCCGATCGCCTTCGCGGTCGGGGCGCTGCCGATCCAGCACGGCGGGGAGGGGGTCGGCGGGGTGGTGACGGGGGTCTTCACGGTCCTCGCGCTGAACGCCGGCTGGCTCTACGCCGGCACGCTCGTCTGCGCGCTGATCACCATGGTCCGCCGTGCGCTGGTCATCGCGCGGCGTCGGGCCAGCCGACGGGCGAGTCGACCGCGGAACGGGCAGTACGGGCCGTCGGAGCGGCCGGCCAGGCGGACGGCGGAGCGTGGCGGGACGCGGTCGGGGAGCCGTCCGCGTCGGGTGTCCCACCAGCCCGAGCGGCGTACGCAGCCATCGCGGCCCCCACGATCCCCGCGTTGTTCTGAAGCCGAGCCGGCACGATCTCGGCCCTGATGCCCTCGATCAGCGGCAGGAACTTCTCCGCCTTGCGGCTCACCCCGCCGCCGATCACGAACAGCTCGGGCGAGAAGAGCATCTCCAGATGGGCGAGGTACTTGCGCACCCGGCGTGCCCAGTGCTGCCAGCTCAGCTCCTCGTCCTCCTTGGCCTTGGTCGAGGCGCGCTTCTCGGCCTCGTGGCCGTGCAGCTCCAGATGGCCGAGCTCGGTGTTGGGGAGGAGCCGGCCGTCGGTGAAGACGGCGCTGCCGATGCCGGTGCCGAGGGTGAGGACGATGACCGTGCCGGCCCGCCCGCGGCCCGCGCCGAAGCGCATCTCCGCCAGGCCGGCCGCGTCCGCGTCGTTGAGGACGGTGACGGGGCAGGTGCCGGACCCGCCGCCCAGCCGGCCGGTGAGCAGCGCGCCGGCGTCGGTGCCGATCCAGCCCTTGTCGACATTGGCGGCGGTACGGGTCGTACCGCCGGTGACCACACCGGGGAAGGTCGCGCCGACCGGCCCCGACCACCCGAAGTGCGCCACGACCTGTCCGACGCAGTCCGCGACCGCATCCGGGGTGGCCGGATGCGGGGTCAGCACCTTGTAGCGCGCGTCGACGAGCTCGCCGCGCTCCAGATCCACCGGAGCGCCCTTGATGCCCGATCCGCCGATGTCCACACCGAAGACCCTCATGGGAAAAGGCTAGGCGCCGACGGGGCCGCCCGCCCGGGAGACGGCGGATCCGGCCGGGTCAGTCCTCGGTCGCCGCCTTCGCCTCGGCCCGCAGGTCGCGGCGCAGCTCCTTGGGCAGGGAGAAGGCGATGGACTCCTCGGCGGCGGTGATGGTCTCGACGTCCTCGTAACCGCGCTGGGCGAGCCAGTCCAGGACGCCGTGGACGAGGATCTCGGGGACCGACGCGCCGGAGGTGACGCCGACCGTGCTCACGCCCTCCAGCCAGGCCTCGTCGATCTCCTCGGCGTAGTCGACCAGGTGCGCGTCGCGGGCGCCGGCGCCCAGCGCCACCTCGACCAGGCGGACCGAGTTCGACGAGTTCTTCGAGCCGACGACGATGACCAGGTCGGCCTCGGCGCCCATCTGCTTCACCGCGGTCTGGCGGTTCTGCGTGGCGTAGCAGATGTCGTCGCTGGGCGGGGAGAGCAGGTTGGGGTAGCGGCCCTTGAGGGCGTCGACGGTCTCCATGGTCTCGTCGACCGAGAGCGTGGTCTGGGAGAGCCAGACGACCTTGTCCGGGTCGCGGACCTCGACGTTGGCGACGTCGTCGGGGCCGTCGACCAGGGTGATGTGCTCGGGGGCCTCGCCGCTGGTGCCGATGACCTCTTCGTGGCCCTCGTGGCCGATCAGGAGGATGTCGTAGTCCTCCTTGGCGTAGCGGATCGCTTCCTTGTGCACCTTGGTGACCAGGGGGCAGGTCGCGTCGATGGTGGCGAGCTTGCCGCGCGAGGCCTCTTCGTGGACGACCGGTGCGACACCGTGGGCCGAGAAGATGACGATGTTGCCCTCGGGCACCTCTTCGGTCTCCTCGACGAAGATCGCGCCCTTCTTCTCCAGGGTCTTCACGACGTACTTGTTGTGGACGATCTCGTGGCGTACGTAGACGGGGGCGCCGTACTGCTCAAGCGCCTTCTCGACGGCGATCACGGCGCGGTCCACGCCCGCGCAGTAGCCACGGGGGGCGGCGAGCAGGACCTTGCGGCTGGCGGGCGTAGCAGTCATGCGGTCCATCGTAAGGCCGCGCCCGTGCCCCTGAAGATCGCGCCCGTGTCCCAGACTGAGGGCCGGACTGCGCAAGGAGGCATCGATGGCGTCGCTGGGGCGGACGGGGGAGGCGGGGGCGGGATCGCTGCGGCGGACGCTGACGTTCCGGGACCTGATCGTCTACGGGCTGCTGTTCATCGCCCCGATGGCGCCGGTCGGCATCTTCGGCACGCTGCAGGCCAAGTCGCACGGGGCGATCGTCGTCGTCTACGCGGTGGCGACCCTGGCGATGGCGTTCACGGCGTACTCCTACGCCCTGATGGTGCGGGTCGCCCCGCAGGCCGGATCGGTCTACACCTACGCCCGGGTGGGGCTGGGCGAGGGCGCGGGCTTCGTCGCCGGGTGGATGGCGATGCTGGACTATCTGCTGATTCCGGCGGTGGCGTATCTGTTCTCCGGGATCGCGCTGCACGCGCTGGTGCCGTCGGTGCACCAGTGGGTGTTCACGGCGCTCGCGGTGGTGGTGACGACGCTGCTGAACCTGTGGGGCGTACGGGTGGCGGCCCGGGTGGGCTTCGCGGTGCTGGCGATGGAGATCGCGGTGCTGGTGGTGTTCGTCGTCGCTGCCGGGTACGCGCTGCTCGTCCACGGGGCGCAGCGCAGCTGGACGGCGCCGTTCACCGGCGAGGGCGCCTTCTCGATGAGCGCGGTGCTGTCGGCGGTGTCGGTCGCGGTGCTGTCCTATCTGGGCTTCGACGCCATCGCGTCGTTCGCGGAGGAGTCCGCGGGAGGCGCGCGGCGGGTGGCGCGGGCGGTGCTCACCTGCCTGGTGGTGGCGGGGGTGCTGTTCGCCGTCCAGACGTATCTGGCGGCGCTGCTCGCCCCGATGCCGGCGGCCGAGCTGGCGGCCGATCCGGGCAGGCAGGGGGACGCCTTCTATCTGACGGCGCACGCGGCCGCGGGCGAGTGGCTGCAGAAGCTGGTGGCGGCCAGCAAGGCGGTCGGGGCGGCGTTCGCGGCGCTGGCGGGGCAGGCGGCGGCCGGGCGGCTGCTGTTCGCGATGGCCCGGGACCGGCGGCTGCCGGGGGCGATGTCGAAGGTGGACGAGGCCAGCGGGGTGCCGCGCCGGGCGCTGCTGGGGGCGGCGGCGGTGACGCTGGTGGCGGCGGTGTGGGCGGCCCGCCGCGACGACGGGCTCGACCAGTTGTCGTCGATCGTCAACGTGGGCGCGCTGACCGCGTTCGGGCTGCTGCACGCGTCGGTGATCGGCTGGTTCGGGGTCCGCAGGGGGGCCGGGGCGCCGAGCGTGCCGCGGCATGTGGTGGTGCCGCTGCTGGGGTTCGCGGTGGTGGTCGCGGTGATCGTGGCGGCCTCCGCGACCGCGCAGATCGTGAGCGGGGTCTGGATGGCGGTGGGGCTGGTGGTGCTGGCGGTGCAGTACGGGGCGCGGGCGCGGGCCGGCGGCGGAGGGGACTGAGGGCGAGGTGGCGGCCACTGTCGGTGGGCGCCACTAGTCTCGCTCGTATGGCTGTCTCAACGTCCCCGGAAACGCCGATCCCGGTCGGCGAGGTGTCCCGGCTCATCGGCGGTTGGATCGACCGCCTCGGCGCGGTGTGGGTCGAGGGGCAGATCACCCAGCTCTCACGGCGGCCGGGCGCCGGGGTCGTCTTCCTGACGCTGCGCGACCCCTCGTACGACATCTCGCTGAGCGTGACGTGCTACCGCCAGGTCTTCGACAAGGTCGCCGACGTGATCAGCGAGGGCGCCCGGGTGGTGGTGCACGCCAAGCCGGAGTGGTACGCCCCGCGCGGCCAGCTGTCGCTGCGGGCCGCCGAGATCCGGCCGGTCGGCGTGGGTGAACTCCTCGCCCGGCTGGAGCAGTTGAAGAAGTCGCTGGCGGCGGAGGGGCTCTTCGCCGCGGACCGCAAGAAGCCGCTGCCGTTTCTGCCGCAGCTGATCGGGCTGGTCTGCGGCCGGGCGAGCGCCGCGGAGCGCGACGTCCTGGAGAACGCCCGGCACCGCTGGCCCGCCGTCCGCTTCGCGGTGCGCAACGTCCCCGTCCAGGGCGTGCACGCGGTGCCGCAGGTGATCGCGGCGGTCCAGGAGCTGGACGCGCTGCCCGAGGTGGACGTGATCATCGTGGCGCGCGGGGGCGGCAGCGTGGAGGATCTGCTGCCGTTCTCCGACGAGCAGCTCGTACGTGCCGTGGGCGCGGCGGCGACGCCGGTCGTCTCGGCGATCGGCCATGAGCCGGACACCCCGTTGCTGGACCTGGTCGCCGATCTGCGCGCCTCGACGCCGACGGACGCGGCGAAGAAGGTGGTGCCGGACGTCGGTGAGGAGCTGACCCGGATCCGGCAGTTGCGGGACCGGGCCTTCCGTGCGGTCGACGGCTTTGTACAGCGCGAGGAGCGGGGGCTGGCCGCGGCGCTGCACCGGCCCTGCATACAGCGGCCGCAGCGGATGGTCGAGGAGCGCGAGGAGCAGGTCACGGCCCTGCTGGAGCGCGGTCGGCGCACCCTGGGACATCTGCTGGACCGTGCCGACTCCGAGCTCGCGCACACTCTCGCGCGGGTGGTCGCGCTCTCGCCCAAGGCGACGCTGGAGCGCGGCTACGCGGTGCTGCAGAAGGCGGACGGCGCGGCGGTGCGCTCCCCCCAAGAGGTCGGCGCGGACGAGGAGTTGCGGGCCCGGGTGGCCGAGGGCGAATTCAGGGTGCGGGTGAGCGGCGCCGAGGGCGCTGTCACACCTGGCGCATAGGGTGGGAGACATGGCGAAAGCGAAGACGGACGGCCTGGTGGACGCGGGGCAGGACGCGGCCGGCACACCGGCGCAGGTGGCACCGGTGGACTCCACGCTCGGTTATGAGCAGGCGCGGGACGAGCTGATCGAGGTCGTCCGCAGCCTGGAGGCGGGCGGTACGACGCTGGAGGAGTCGCTGGCGCTGTGGGAGCGCGGCGAGGCGCTGGCGCAGGTCTGTCGCCGCTGGCTGGACGGCGCGCGGGCCCGGCTGGACGCCGCGCTGGCGGAGTCGTCGGACGGAGCGGAGGCGGGGGCGGAGCGCCCGTAGGCGTCGCCGGGGCCGCGCCGTCGCCGGCACGGCAGGGCGGACCCCCCTGGCCCTCCAGCCTCCGGGCCCTCCTGGCCTTCCTGGCCTTTCCTGGCCCTCCAAACTCCAAGCCCTCCAGCCCTCTCACCCCCGAAGGCACTCCACATTCCGGAAAGCTGCTTCCGAATCACGGAATCGCGCTACCCTCACATGTGAACCGACTCACAATCATCCCGGATTTAGTTGAAACTTCATCTATCCGGATTACAGTGGTTTCGAACCTGACCCCACCCGACTCACCGAGGTGCCCTCATGTCTCTCGCCCTTGACGCCGCCGCCCAGGACCTCCTCTTCCGCGAGGCCCAGACCGCCCACACGTTCACGGACGAGCCGGTGACGGACGAGCAGGTCCAGGCGATCTACGACCTGGTGAAGTTCGGCCCGACCGCCTTCAACCAGTCCTCGCTGCGGATAACCCTGGTCCGTTCGCAGGAGGCCCGCGAGCGCCTGGTCCGGCACGCCATGGGCGCCAACGGCCCGAAGACCCTGAGCGCGCCGCTGACCGCGATCCTCTCGGTCGACCTGGACTTCCACGAGCACCTGCCGCGGCTCTTCCCGGCCCTCCCGAACGTCAAGGACATGTTCTTCGCCGAGGCCGCCGCCCGCGAGGCCGCCGGCACCCAGAACGCCACCCTCCAGGCCGGCTACTTCATCGTCGGCGTCCGCGCCGCCGGCCTGGCCGCGGGCCCGATGACCGGCTTCGACTTCACCGGCATCGACAAGGAGTTCTTCGGCGACGGCAAGCAGAAGTCGTTCCTGGTCATCAACATTGGCAAGCCCGGCGCCGACGCGTTCTTCCCGCGCTCGCCGCGCCTGGGCTTCGACGAGGCCGTCACCAGCGTCTGAGCCCCCGGCCCGGACCGCCGGCGTCCGAGCACACCGGAGGCCGCTCCGGGCAACGACGAGGCCGCCGCACCCACGTGGGTGCGGCGGCCTCGTCGCGCTCCGGTCCGCCGTCAGCCCTTCTTGGCCACCAGTGCGGCCGCCAGGTCCGCGAGCCGCCCGTAGGGCGCGGTGCCGGTGACGACCGTGGTCACCCCCGACTCCTCACGGACCAGCGCCCGGTACTTCTCGCCCTGGTAGCGGTCCCACTTCTTGCTGCCGACGGCCTGCCTGCCCTCGACCTTCGTGGCGCCGAGGGTGACGTCCTTGATGAAGTCCTTCGCGGTCGCGTCGCTCTGCTCGACGGCCGCGTACTGCTGCTCGGGGTCGAGCATGCCCAGATGCCAGGCGCCGCCCTTGCCGTCGTCGGACGCCTTGTACGAGACCGAGGTGGCGCGCCAGGTCTTGGGCAGCCCCTCGGGCGCCGCGACCGGGTAGGGCGCCGCTCTACGGGCCGTGATCAGCTCGACGCGGTAGTCGACCCTCTTGACCGCGCTCATCTCCGCGTCGGCGCTGTCGTCGTGCGGGATGAAGAAGTAGATCGCCCCGACCAGGACGCCGATCACCGCCAGCGACAGGACCATGTCCCGCACCGTTTGCCTGCCTCGCATACCTGCCACGCCCCTATGGTCCCCCATGCCCGCGGCCGAGCCGACAGGCCCCCTGGTGACGGCCGTCACCTGCACGAACGCCCGGGTTCCGGCCTCCCCCGGCGCCGCTCATGCGAAGGGCCCCCTGCTCAATTTGGCGACCTGGAGATAAGGTCATACCTACCCTCATCCTCACGGCCGTCGCCGTACAGAAAGGTGCGCTCGATGACCGAGCATCATCTCCCCTCCCAACTCGAGGTCAGCCCCGAGGCCCCGGATCGCAACCTCGCACTGGAGCTCGTACGGGTCACCGAGGCCGGTGCCATGGCCTCGGGCCGCTGGGTGGGCCGGGGCGACAAGAACGGTGCGGACGGCGCCGCGGTCAAGGCGATGCGCGCCCTGATCCACACTGTCTCGATGAACGGCGTGGTGGTCATCGGGGAAGGCGAGAAGGACCACGCCCCGATGCTCTACAACGGTGAGCGCGTCGGCGACGGGACCGGCCCGGAGTGCGACGTGGCCGTCGACCCGGTCGACGGTACGACGCTGACCGCCAAGGGCATGGCCAACGCCGTCTCCGTGATGGCGGTCGCCGAGCGCGGCGCGATGTTCGACCCGTCCGCGGTCTTCTACATGGACAAGCTGGCGACCGGCCCGGAGGCGGCGGACTTCGTCGACATCACGGCTCCGGTGGCCGTGAACATCAAGCGGATCGCCAAGGCGAAGAAGTCCGCGGTCGAGGACGTCACCGTCGTCATCCTGGACCGGCCCCGGCACGAGGGCCTGGTCAAGGAGGTCCGGGAGGCCGGCGCGCGGATCAAGTTCATCTCCGACGGCGACGTCGCGGGCGCGATCATGGCGGCGCGCGAGGGCACCGGCGTCGACCTGCTGCTGGGCATCGGCGGTACGCCCGAGGGCATCATCACGGCCTGCGCGATGAAGTGCCTGGGCGGCACGCTCCAGGCCAAGCTGTGGCCCAAGGACGACGAGGAGCGCCAGCGCGCCCTGGACGCCGGGCACGACCTGGACAAGGTGCTGGAGATCGACGACCTGGTCCGCAGCGACAACGTCTTCTTCGTCGCCACCGGCATCACCGACGGCGAGCTGCTGCGCGGCGTCCGCTACCGCGCGGAGACCGCCTACACCCAGTCCCTGGTGATGCGGTCCAAGTCCGGCACCATCCGGCAGATCGACTCCCAGCACCGGCTGTCGAAGCTGCGCGCGTACAGCTCGGTGGACTTCGAGCGCCCCAGCTGACGGCGCCCTGGTGACACGCACTTCGCCCCCGTCGGAGAAGCTCCGGCGGGGGCGAAGTGGCCCATACGGTCCCGGCGGTCAGCCCGCGGCGGGGATATGGGCCGTGCGCTGCAGCTCGGACTCGCGGCGGCGCCGACGGGTCAGCACGACCCGGCGTTCGGCCGCGGTCAGACCGCCCCACACGCCGTACGGTTCCGGCTGGAGCAGCGCGTGCTCCCGGCACTCGACCATCACCGGACAGCGGGCACAGACCCGCTTCGCGGCTTCTTCCCTGGCCAGCCGCGCGGCGGTCGGCTCCTTGGACGGGGCGAAGAACAGCCCGGCTTCGTCCCGGCGGCACACCGCCTCCGAATGCCAGGGGCCGGCCTCGTCGCGCGCAGGCACTCGCGGGGACGGAACGACAGCGGCATCCTGCAGGGGCTGATGCGGTAGCAGCACGGTCTACTCCTGACGACGGCTTCGGCGAGAGAAATCACCCTTGCCCGTCTCGCTGCGCACGGCCTTTTTCCGCACCCCGCAGCCGTACGAGAGACGATGCACCAGCCCTACCCACGGTGCGCACGCTTATGCACACCGTGGCGATCGTGCGGAAACGAGACTTCGCGAAAACGAGAAAATAGTCCGTCGCCCGCGCTTCGCCGCCGGGAGGGAGCCGTCAGTCGTCCAGTCCCTTGCGGAAGCGGTCCCGGCGCTCGCGCCGGTCGGCGTGTATGCGTACGTGCCGCTCCCACTGCTCCTCGCGCAACTGCTGATGGCGCTCGCGGTGCTCCTCGCGCAGCTGCCGGCGCATCTCCCGGCGGCCCTCGCGCAGCCGGTCGCGCAGATCGCCGACCCAGGCGCCGCGCTTCGGCCTGGCCTCCACGTTGCCCAGCACGGCATAGCCGTTGACCAGGAGCTGCGGGGCGTCGGCGTCCTCCGCCTCGTTCGTGTGGATCTCGAAGTTCCCCAGCACGCCGGATCCGCTGCTGCGCAGCGTGACGTTCTCCGGGACCCGGATCTCCACGCTGCCGAAGATGGCCGTGACGTTGATCTGGACCTGCTGCTGCGGGAAGACCGCCTCGGTCAGATCGATCTCGACGCTGCCGAAGATCGCGACCGCGTTGATCCGCGCGGGGACCCGCCAGCGCCCCTTGCGGACGGAGGCGCTGAAGATCGCGACGAGGTTCTGGTCCGGGGCCGGGCCGCCGGGCTCGTACGCATACGTCCCCGCGTCCGCCGGCTTCGTGCGGGCGCCGTCCGCCACGGGCAGATCCCGGACGACGGGCTCCAGCTCGCCCATCGTCTTGGCGCGGAAGACCGCGTCGATCCGCTCGGCGTGCTCCTCGGGATCCAGCCGGCCCTCCGCCAGCGCCTCGCGCAGGATCCCGGCGATCCGGTCGCGGTCCGCGTCGGACGCCCGCATGTCGGCCTGGGCCACCGGCGCGGCCGCCGGCTCGGTCAGCTTCACCGGCTGCGGCTCGGGCGCCTGCTCCGGCCGCGGGTCGTGCTTCTGAAGCGGTCCGGGCGGGGTCTCGGGGCCCGGTCGTCCCCCGTTGTCTGCATCCACCACCCCAGCGTACCGAAACGCGATAGATCGCGACTAGGGATCCACAGGTCCCGTTCACGATCACCGGGCGCTCGCTTCGGCGGCGGCCGGAAGCGACCGCGGCGGGCCCGGACCGGCCGCCGACTGAGCCTTACCTCACAGCGGCGTCCGCCGGTCGGGGTTCTACGCTGTTCAGGCGCTGCCGTAGATGCCAGCCGGACCCCTCCGAGTAAGGAATGACCTTCGATGCCGGAATTCGCCTACACCGACCTTCTCCCCGTAGGTGAGGACAACACCCCGTACCGACTCGTCACCTCGGAGGGCGTGAGCACCTTCGAGGCCGACGGCCGTACGTTCCTCAAGGTGGAGCCGGAGGCGCTGCGCAAGCTGGCCGCCGAGGCGATGCACGACATCTCGCACTACCTGCGCCCGGCCCACCTCGCCCAGCTCCGCAAGATCCTGGACGACCCCGAGGCCAGCGCCAACGACCGCTTCGTCGCGCTCGACCTGCTCAAGAACGCCAACATCGCGGCGGCCGGCGTGCTGCCCATGTGCCAGGACACCGGCACCGCGATCGTGATGGGCAAGCGCGGCCAGCACGTCCTGACCGAGGGCGGCGACGAGGAAGCCCTCTCCCGCGGCATCTACGACGCCTACACCCAGCTGAACCTGCGCTACTCGCAGATGGCCCCGCTGACGATGTGGGACGAGAAGAACACCGGCTCCAACCTCCCGGCGCAGATCGAGCTGTACGCGACCGACGGCGGCGCCTACAAGTTCCTGTTCATGGCCAAGGGCGGCGGCAGCGCCAACAAGTCCTTCCTCTTCCAGGAGACCAAGGCGGTCCTCAACGAGGCCTCCATGATGAAGTTCCTGGAGCAGAAGATCCGTTCGCTGGGCACGGCCGCCTGCCCCCCGTACCACCTCGCCATCGTCGTCGGCGGCACGTCGGCCGAGTACGCCCTCAAGACCGCCAAGTACGCCTCCGCCCACTACCTGGACGAGCTCCCCGCCGAGGGCTCCCCGACGGGCCACGGCTTCCGCGACAAGGAGCTGGAGGACAAGGTCTTCGAGCTCACCCAGAAGATCGGCATCGGCGCGCAGTTCGGCGGCAAGTACTTCTGCCACGACGTCCGCGTCGTCCGCCTGCCCCGCCACGGCGCGTCCTGCCCGGTCGCCATCGCCGTCTCCTGCTCCGCCGACCGCCAGGCCGTCGCGAAGATCACCGCCGAGGGCGTCTTCCTGGAGCAGCTGGAGACCGACCCGGCCCGCTTCCTGCCCGAGACCACCGACGCCGAACTGACCGAGGGCGCGGGCCCGGACCTCGACGCGATCGCCGTCGACCTCAACCGCCCGATGGACCAGGTGCTGGCCGAGCTGACCAAGCACCCGGTCAAGACCCGCCTGTCGCTGACCGGCACGCTGGTCGTCGCCCGCGACATCGCCCACGCCAAGATCAAGGAACGCCTGGACGCCGGCGAGGAGATGCCGGAGTACCTCAAGAACCACCCGGTCTACTACGCGGGCCCGGCCAAGACCCCCGAGGGCTACGCCTCCGGCTCCTTCGGCCCGACGACGGCGGGCCGTATGGACGCCTACGTCGAGCAGTTCCAGGCGGCCGGCGGCTCCAAGGTCATGCTGGCCAAGGGCAACCGCTCCCAGCAGGTCACCGACGCCTGCGCCGCGCACGGCGGCTTCTACCTCGGCTCCATCGGCGGCCCGGCCGCCCGCCTGGCCCAGGACTGCATCAAGAAGGTCGAGGTCCTGGAGTACGAGGAGCTCGGCATGGAAGCCGTCTGGAAGATCGAGGTCGAGGACTTCCCCGCCTTCATCGTCGTCGACGACAAGGGCAACGACTTCTTCCAGGACCCGGCCCCGGCGCCGACGTTCACCAGCATCCCGGTGCGCCGGGCCGACTGACCCGACGCAGCGCGCCGCGGCACGAACGGCCATCATCCACACGGAGTGGGTGGTGGCCGTTCCGCTTCCGGTGCGCCGGCCCCCGAATCGGCAAACCGTTCGAACGATGCGTCATCCGACCTGTGACGCCCCGTCACCACCCGTTACGTGAACAGATCATGACCGCATGCCTCCCTGCGCCGTTAGGTGAGCGGATTTCGGGATCCGGGAACAGATCGGGGGGCTCGGGTACTGAAACAGGTATGAGCGAAAACGACTTCGGCAGCGTCGACGGCCCCGGCGACACCCCCGGCCCCGGCGGCTCCACCGCCTTCCGGATCGAGCACGACTCCATGGGCGAGGTGCGGGTGCCCGCGCACGCCAAGTGGCGGGCGCAGACGCAGCGCGCGGTGGAGAACTTCCCGATCTCCGGGCAGCGGCTGGAGCGGGCGCACATCGAGGCGCTGGCCCGTATCAAGGGGGCGGCCGCCAAGGTCAACGGCGAGCTGGGGGTGCTGGACAAGGACATCGCCGAGGCCGTTCAGGAGGCCGCCGCCGCGGTCGCGGAGGGCCGGTGGGACGAGCACTTCCCGATCGACGTGTTCCAGACGGGCTCCGGGACGTCGTCGAACATGAACACCAACGAGGTCATCGCGACGCTGGCGAGCGAGCGGCTGGGGCGGGACGTGCACCCCAACGATCACGTCAATGCCAGTCAGTCGTCCAATGACGTCTTTCCGTCGTCGATCCACATCGCGGCGACCTCCGCCGTGCTGAACGACCTCGTTCCGGCGCTGGAGCATCTGGCGGCGGCGCTCGAGCGGAAGGCGGCGGAGTTCGCGGACGTGGTGAAGTCCGGGCGGACGCATCTGATGGATGCGACGCCGGTGACGCTGGGGCAGGAGTTCGGGGGGTACGCGGCCCAGGTCCGCTACGGCGTGGAGCGGCTGCGGGCCTCGCTGCCGCGGCTGGCGGAACTGCCGCTGGGCGGTACGGCGGTGGGCACGGGCATCAACACGCCGCCCGGATTCTCGGCGGCGGTGATCGCCGAGGTGGCACGGGCCACGGGGCTGCCGCTGACGGAGGCGCGCGACCACTTCGAGGCGCAGGGGGCGCGCGACGGCATCGTGGAGACCAGCGGCCAGCTGCGGACCATCGGCGTGGGCCTGACGAAGATCGCCAATGATCTGCGGTGGATGGCCTCGGGGCCGCGGACCGGGCTCGCGGAGATCGCGCTGCCGGATCTGCAGCCGGGGTCGTCGATCATGCCGGGGAAGGTCAACCCGGTGATTCCCGAGGCGGTGCTGATGGTGGCGGCGCAGGTCACCGGAAACGACGCGACGGTGGCCGCGGCCGGAGCGGCCGGCAATTTCGAGTTGAACGTGATGCTGCCGGTCATCGCCAGGAACGTGCTGGAGTCCGTCCGGCTGATCGCGAACGTGGCGCGGCTGCTGGCGGACCGTACGGTCGAGGGGATCACGGCGAACGTCGAACGGGCGCGGGAGTACGCGGAGTCCTCGCCGTCGGTCGTCACTCCGCTCAACAAGTACCTCGGGTACGAGGAGGCCGCGAAGGTCGCGAAGAAGTCGCTGGCCGAGCGGAAGACCATTCGCCAGGTGGTCATCGAGGGCGGGTACGTCGAGCGCGGGCTGCTGACCGAAGAGCAGCTGGACGAGGCGCTGGACGTGCTGCGGATGACCCGTCCGTAGCACGCGTTCGCCGCGCCCCTGGCGCGCGGCCGCGGCGCACCCCGTAGCGCGCGTCGCCGGCGCCCGTTCGTAACGGCGTGCGCGGCGCGCGTTACCGCGCTCGTAACGCCGGGTGCGGCTCAAGTCACGGCGGCCGTAATCCCGCGCCTCTAAGATCTGCGCATGACAGCGGACATGGTGGACACGACGGAAGGCGAGACGGCCGGCGAAGGCGAAGCGGCCGGGGCGAGGCGCGCGGTGGACGGCACGGCGGCGGGGCGCTGGGCCGTGGGGGAGCACATCCTGTGGCGCTATCGCGACAACGCCCATCCCGAGCAGTTCCACATCTGCCGTCCGATGACCGTGGTGCAGGACACCCCCGAGCTGTTCGCGGCGTGGATGGCGCCCGGCACCCCCTGCGTCAAGCCGGTGCTGGCCGACGGCACGCCCGTGCACCGCGAACCGCTGTCCACCCGCTACACCAAACCCCGCCGGACCGTCCGCGACCAGTGGTTCGGCACGGGGGTGCTGAAGCTGGCGCGGCCCGGCGATCCCTGGTCGGTGTGGCTGTTCTGGGAACGCGGCTGGCAGTTCAAGAACTGGTACGTCAACCTGGAGGAGCCGCGGCGCCGTTGGGCCGGCGGGATTGACTCCGAGGACCACTTCCTCGACATCTGCGTCTACCCCGACCGGCACTGGGAGTGGCGGGACGAGGACGAGTTCGCGCAGGCGCAGCGGGACGGGCTGATGACGCCCGCACGGGCCGCCGAGGTCAGATCGGCCGGACGGGCGGCGATCGCCCAGATCTCGGCCTGGCGCGGGCCCTTCGCCGACGGGTGGGAGGACTGGCGGCCCGATCCGGCCTGGGGCGTCCCGGGACTGCCCGAGGACTGGGACCGGGTGCCGGAACGTTTGCGGTCGTGAGGGTGTGAAGTGAATCGACGGGAGTGAAGGGGGCGAACCGTGGAAAGGTGCGCCTATGGGCAAAGCTGTTTCCCGCCATGCGAGAAGCGGGGCCGAGCCCCCTTGCTGCGCCCTGGGGCTTCAAACGTAGGATCGTCCTCCGCAAGACTGCACAGGCGCAACTCCAGAACGGGAAAACGAACTTGACCGCGGTCACAGGAGGGGCGAGGTCGTGAGCGCGAAGAGCTACGACGGGTACGAGGGTCTGAACCGGTTAGCACTGGACCGGGCCGGTCAGGCCGAGGCGTTCGACGCGATCGGCGACCGGTATGACGACGCTTTCCCCCACAAGGAGGGCCAGCTCGCCTCGGGCGCCTGGCTGGCCGGTGCCCTGCCGGCCGGCTCGCGCATCCTGGACCTCGGATGCGGAACGGGCCTGCCGACCGCCCGTCAGTTGTCGGAGGCCGGGCACCGCGTCGTCGGGGTCGACCTCTCCCCCTCGATGGTCAAACTGGCCCGGGACAACGTCCCCGGCGCGGAATTCCACCGGCTGGACATCGCCGATCTGCGCGGCGGCCGGCTCGGCGGGGCCGGTTCTTTTGACGGAATCGCCGCTTATTTCTCCCTTCTGATGCTGCCTCGTGCCGAAATCCCTTACGCACTGGGCATGCTGCATGATCTGCTACGCCCCGAGGGGCTGCTCGCCCTGTCGATGGTCGAGGCGGATGTGGACGACTTCACGATTCCGTTCCTGGGCAACTCGATCCGGGTATCGGGTTACCTGCGGGACGACCTGCGCCGGGTCGTGCACGACGCGGGCTTCGACGTCGTCGGGGAGGATGCCTACGCATACGCCCCGGCGAGTACGGACGTACCACCCGAGATCCAGCTCTTTCTGCACCTGCGAAGCGCCTGAGACGCAGCGCGTCGAGCGCGCAGCCCCGGACGGATGGAATCCCACGCGTGACGGAGCACCCCACCTCCCACGAATCGCGGCGGTCGGCCTCGACCGCCGCGCCCTCGGCGTCCCCTGCGCGGGGGCCGGGCGGGACGGCGCCGCTCGGCGCGGTCCCCGACCCGCGCAGCGCCCTGCAGCAGCCCGCCGCGACCGGCGTCAGCCCGGTACCGGGCAGCGGCTTCGCGGTGCGCGGCGGTGACGACCTCGGCCTGTCCGGTGCCGCCGTCACGGCCTCGGCGGGGCCGCCGGCCGGCCGTGCCGGGAACTTCGGCCACGCCGACGACGAGCCGGTCGCGGACCATGGGGCGGCGCGCGACGGCGCCGCCATCCCGTACGGGGAGGCGTACGGCGACTCATACGGGGAGGTAGCCATGCCGGCGAGCGGGCGGGAAGGCGGCGCGCCGGACGCGGGGCGGGAGACGGCTCGGGCCGGGCGGCGGATGCCGGGCGCGGTGAACCGCGCCGGGGCGCCCGAGTCGGGCGAGGAGCCGCACCACGGGCAGCGTCCGCGGGAGAAGGGCGTCGGGCGCCCGCGCGAGGGCGGCGGCCCCGGTGGCGGTGGCCGGTCGCGGCCGCGGGGCGGCGATGAGGCGCTGGCGGCGGCCGGGGAGGCGGCCGGGCCGCAGGTACCGGCTCCGGCGGGCCCGCCGGAGAGTCTGCCGCCCGCTCCGCTGCCGCCGGCTCCCCCGGCGCGCTCGGCGCACCCGGGCGAGAGCGGTGAGGTGGCGGCGGCCCGGCAGGCGGGCGGCGACCGGCTGCGGTTCATCGGGGCGGCGACGCGGCGGATCGCCCGCGGCATAGACCTCGACGAGATCGTGCTCGGCCTGTGCCGGGCGACGGTGCCGACGTTCGCCGACGCGATCCTGGTCTATCTGCGCGATCCGCTGCCGGTGGGCGACGAGCGTCCGACCGGCCCGGTGGTGCTGCGGCTGCGGCGTACCGACCGGATTCCGGAGGAGCCGGACACCAACGGCGGCCGGCTGCCGATGCTGCCCGCACAGCCCGATCTGGGGCCGGCGATGGGCGGCAGCGCCGCGGAGCTGGCGGAGGTGCGGCCCGGCGGTCCGCTGGCCGAGGTGCTGCGGGGCGTACGGCCGCTGTTCGGCGAGGCGCAGGCGGCGCGTACGGCGCTGCCCGAGCTGCTGGGGCCCGATCCGCGGCTGCCCGGCGGGCACCGGGTGATCCTGGCGCCGCTGCGCGGGCGGCGGCGGGTGATCGGTGCGGCGGTGTTCCTGCGGCGCCCGGACCGGCCGGCGTTCGAACCGGACGATCTGCTGGTGGCGGCGCAGCTGGCGACGCACACCGCGCTGGGTGTGGACAAGGCGGTGCTCTACGGCCGCGAGGCGTACATCGCCGACGCGCTGCAGCGCACGATGCTGCCCGACTCGCTGCCGCAGCCGACCGGGGTCCGGCTGGCCAGCCGCTATCTGCCGGCCGCCGAGACGGCCCGGGTGGGCGGCGACTGGTACGACGCGATCCCGCTGCCGGGCAGCCGGGTGGCGTTGGTGGTCGGCGATGTCATGGGGCACTCGATGACCTCGGCCGCGATCATGGGCCAGCTGCGGACCACCGCGCAGACCCTGGCGGGGCTGGACCTGCCGCCGCAGGAGGTGCTGCACCACCTCGACGAGCAGGCCCAGCGGCTGGGCACGGACCGGATGGCGACCTGCATGTACGCGGTCTACGACCCGGTGGCGCACCGGATCACCATCGCCAACGCGGGCCATCCGCCGCCGGTGATGCTGCACCGCGGCGGGCGGGCCGAGGTGCTGCGGGTGCCGTCGGGCGCGCCGATCGGCGTCGGCGGGGTGGATTTCGAGGCGGTGGAGCTGGACGCCCCGGCCGGTGCCACGCTGGTCCTGTACACCGACGGCCTGGTCGAGTCGCGGATCCGCGACGTGTGGACCGGTATCGAGCAGCTGCGGGAGCGGCTGGCGGAGACGGCACGGCTGACGGGCCCCCATCCGCCACCGCTGGAGCCGCTGTGCGACGAGGTGCTGGACATGCTGGGGCCCGGCGACCGCGATGACGACATCGCGCTGCTGGCGGCCCGGTTCGACGGGATCGCGCCGAGCGATGTCGCGTACTGGTATCTCGATCCGAAGGCGCAGACGGCGGGGCAGGCGCGCCGGCTGGCCCGGCGGGCGCTGGCGCGCTGGGGCCTGGAGGAGCTGACCGACCAGCTGGAGCTGCTGGTCAGCGAGGTGGTGACGAACGCGGTGCGGTACGCGGAGCGGCCGATCACGCTGCGGTTGCTGCGTACGGACGTGCTGCGCTGCGAGGTCGGCGACGACGTCCCGCAGCTGCCGCGGCTGCGCCAGGCCCGGCCGTCGGACGAGGGCGGGCGGGGCCTGTACCTCGTCAACCGGATGGCGCGGCGCTGGGGCGCGACCCGTTTGAGCATGGGAAAGGTCGTCTGGTTCGAGCTGTCGATGCCGCCGGGGTCGGTGCGCCGCTGACGTCCGGCGGGCGCCCGGCCCGCATCCCACATGTTGGACCCCGTCTGAGACCGGACGGGGTCCAACTCTTGCCGACATGCCGTCGGAGGCGTTGACTGCTTGGGTGGGCAAAAGGGGCCTACGGCACCTACCGCCCCGACACCCCAGTCGAATGGGAGGCATCTCCACCCATGACCAGCACCGCTCGCGACGTCCCGCGCACGACGACCAACGCCGGGGTCCCGGCGGAGAGCGACGAGCACTCGCTCACCGTCGGGCGCGACGGCCCGATCCTGCTGCACGACCACTACCTGATCGAGAAGATGGCCCAGTTCAACCGCGAGCGGGTCCCCGAGCGGGTGGTGCACGCCAAGGGCTCGGGTGCGTACGGCACCTTCGAGGTCACCAACGACGTCAGCCAGTTCACCAAGGCGATCGTCTTCCAGCCCGGCAAGAAGACCGAGATGCTGGCCCGCTTCTCCACCGTGGCCGGTGAACAGGGCAGCCCGGACACCTGGCGCGACCCGCGCGGCTTCGCGCTCAAGTTCTACACGGAGGAAGGCAACTACGACCTGGTCGGCAACAACACGCCGGTCTTCTTCGTCCGCGACACGATCAAGTTCCAGGACTTCATCCGCTCCCAGAAGCGACGGCCGGACAACGGCCTGCGCGACAACGACATGCAGTGGGACTTCTGGACGCTGTCCCCGGAGTCCGCACACATGGTCACCTGGCTGATGGGCGACCGCGGCATCCCCAGGACCTACCGCCACATGAACGGCTACGGCTCCCACACCTACATGTGGATCAACCAGGGCGGCCAGCGGTTCTGGATCAAGTACCACTTCAAGACCGACCAGGGCATCGACTTCCTCACCCAGGAGGAGGCCGACCGCCTCGCCGGATCGGACCCCGACGCGCACCGGCGCGATCTGCACGAGGCGATCGAGGGCGGCAACCACCCCTCGTGGACGCTGTATGTGCAGGTGATGCCGTTCGAGGACGCGGCGGACTACCGCTTCAACCCGTTCGATCTGACCAAGGTGTGGCCGCACGGGGACTACCCGCTGATCGAGGTCGGCCGGATGACCCTCGACAAGAACCCGGACGACTTCTTCATCCACATCGAGCAGGCCGCGTTCGAACCCAGCAACCTCATCCCCGGCATCAGCGTCTCGCCCGACAAGATGCTGCTCGGCCGGATCTTCTCCTACCCGGACACCCACCGGTACCGCATCGGCCCCAACTACGCCCAGCTGCCGCCGAACCGGCCGCACGTCCCGGTGCACTCCTACGCCAAGGACGGCCCGATGCGCTTCGACCCCGCCCGGGTGAGCGCGCCGTACGCACCGAACTCCAAGGGCGGGCCGGCCGCCGACCCCGAGCGCTTCGACCCGGCCGCAGGCTGGGAGACCGCCGGCGAGATGGTCCGAAACGCCTACTCGCTGCGCGCGGAGGACGACGACTTCGGCCAGCCGGGCACGATGGTCCGCGAGGTGCTGGACGACGCCGCCCGCGACCGCCTGGTCGGCAACGTCTCCGGCCATCTGCGCAGCGGCGTCAGCGCGCCGGTGCTGGAGCGTGCGCTGCAGTACTGGCGCAACATCGACAAGAACGTGGGCGACCGGATCGCCAAGAAGGTGAACGGCGGCTGAGGGCGCCACAGCGCCGGCCCAGCGCCCGCAGACGCACCGCGGCCCCCGCCCATCGAGGCGGGGGCCGCGGTGTGTGCGCGCACGGCGTGCGGGGTCCGGCGTCAGTGGAAGCCGGGCAGGCTGTTGGGCTCGGTCCCGCCGGTGTCCTCCCCGGTGCCGCCGTCGGTCGTCCCGCCGTCGGTGGTGTCACCGCCGGTCGTGCCGCCGGTCGGCGGACCGGACGAGGAGTCGCTCGGCGAGGGGCGGCCGGTGGGCCGGCCGGTCTCGGAGTGCGACGGCGTACCGGTCGGGGTCCGGGTCGGCGTCGGCGTACCGCTGGGCGTGCCGGACGGCGTCGGGGTCGACGAGGGGGTGTTGCTCGGCGTGGGCGTGCTGGTCGGGGGCACCCCGGCGCCGAGGTCGGTGTCGAGGTCGAAGTCCGCGCCGGTGTCGCCGCCGAGCACGTCCTCGTTGTACGCCGCCCACACCTGGGCCGGATAGCCGCCGCCGTTGACCCGGCCGCCGCCTCCGGTGCCCTTGAGGGTGACCTGGGCGCCGCCCTTGGGGGACTCGCCGAACATGCCCACCGCGGTGACCAGCTTGGGCGTGTAGCCCACGAACCACGCCGACTTGTTGTCGTCGGAGGTGCCGGTCTTGCCGACCGCGTGGTAGGCGGTGTTCTTCACGGCGGAGGTGGCCGTGCCGTCGTTGACCACGCCCGCCAGGACGGAGGTGATGGTGTCGGCGGTAGTGCGGCTGAGGACCTGTTCGCCGATCGGGTCCTTCAACTGCTGTTGGGTGTCGACGCCGTCGACGGGGTGCACGGCCTTGGTCACCAGCGTCGGGGTGACCTTCTTGCCGTGGTTGTCGAGGGTGGCGTAGGCCCCGGCCATCTGGAGCGGGCTGGCGCCCATGGAGCCCAGCGTCATGGCGGGCCGGGCCTCCATCTTGGAGCCGTCCATGCCCAGGCTCACCGCGGTCTTCTTGACGTTCTCCAGCCCGACGTCCTGGCCCATCTGCGCGAAGACCGCGTTGACGGAGTTGTTGGTCGCCGTCTGGACGCTGATCTTGCCGAACTCCTGCTCGTCCTCGTTGGGCGGGGCGAAGGGGATGGTCCCGCCCACGACCGGGCGGCGGTTGCGGCCGTCGTAGATCGTGTTCGGGTTGATCGGCAGTTGGTCCTGGGTGACCGCGTTGTTCTCCATCGCCGAGGCGAGGATCAGCGGCTTGAACGTGGACGCCGGCTGGTAGTCCGAGCGCGTGGCGTTGTTGGTGTAGTGCTTGGGGTAGCCCTCGCCGCCGTACATCGCCACGATGTGGCCGGTCTTGGGGTCCACCGAGGTGGCGCCGAGCTGGGCGTCCGCGTCGACCTTGCGGGTCTTGGGCTTGAGGTCGTCGGTCAGCCGGCGCTTGACGGCCTTCTCCAGCGCCTCCTGCTTGTCCTTCTCGATCCCGAGGGTGACCGTCCAGCCGCCGCGCTCGAACTGCTTCTCGTCGACGCCCTGGGCGTAGAGCTCCTTCTTGGCCTCGGCCACCAGGTAGCTCGTCTGGCCGGTCAGACCGGGCAGCGGCTTGGGGGGCTTGGGGACCCGGAACCGCTGCTTGGCGCGCTCCTCCTTGGAGAGCCAGTGCATCTCGACCATGTTGTCGAGGGTGTAGGCCCAGCGCTCCTGGACCCGCTTCCGGCCGTCCTTGGACGCCAGGGTCCAGTCGTACTGGTTCGGCGCCTGGAGCAGCGAGGCGAGGTAGGCGCCCTCCGAGACGGTGAGCTTCTCGACGTCCTTGCGGTAGTAGGCCTGGGCGGCGGCCTGGATGCCGTAGGCGCCGCGGCCGTAGTAGCTGGTGTTGATGTAGCCGGCGAGGATCTTGTCCTTGCCCAGCTTGTTGTCCACCTTGAGCGAGATGACGATCTCCTGGAGCTTGCGGCTGACCGTCTGCTCCTGGCTCAGGTAGTAGTTCTTGACGTACTGCTGGGTGATCGTCGAGCCGCCCTGCTTGCCGCGGCCCAGCAGGGTGTTGAGGATGCCGCGTGCGGTGCCCTTCAGGTCGACGCCGGAGTCGTCGAAGAAGGTCTTGTTCTCCGCGGCGACGAAGGTGTACTGGACGTCCTTGGGTATCCGGTCGAGCGGGACGCTCTCGCGGTTGAGCTCGCCGACCCGGGCCATGACCTTGCCGTCGGCGTACTTGAAGACGTTGCTCTGCAGCTGGGCGTCCTTGTTGCCCTCGTCGGGCACTTCGACGTACAGGTACAGTCCGACGAAGCCGAGGATGCCCAGCAGGCACACCCCGAGGAAGGTTCCGAGGATCTTCTTCCAGGTGAAGAGGCGGCGTATACCGGACTTCCCCTGTTTCGGTTTGGTCCGGCGGGCGCTCCCCTGTCGCGCCCTTCTCGCTTCCGCACGGCCCATCGCTTCGACAACTCCAGTCGTTCCGCCCCCAGCTAACTCAGCTGTTGAAGCTAACACCGCATCTGTCAACAAATACTCATCGATCAAGGCTTTTCCTGGCGTGACAAACAGCACCCACGCCGACGGAACCTCAAGGTGGGTGTTCTGCGTCGCCCCCGCTTCACCTGCGGACTTACCGACGAAAGACCCTCTGCGCACCGGTGGACACCCGCACCTCCCCCTGGTTAAAGTGCTATCACTTTGCTAGACCAGCGACATCACCGATTGCGGCGGACATCACGTGCCGCATCCGGAGAAACGGGGACCTTCATGACCGACCAGACAACGACCGAGCCCACCACCGGCCCTGACGGCGAGCTCGCGGTGGACGCTCCCGAGATGCCGCGCCCGCAGGTCCGCGAGACCCCGGCGCACAGCATCCCGGGCGGCCTCGCCCTGCTGCTGACCGTGCTCGGGGTGGGGCTCGGCATCGCCGCGATCATCGCCGGCGGCGTCCTCGGCAACGCCGGCCACAACGCGACCGGCGTACCGCTGGTCATCGCCGGCGTCCTGGTGCTGCTCGGCTCCTTCTTCTGCATGACCGGCGTGAAGATGGTCGCGCCCGGCGAGGCCCGGGTCATCCAGCTCTTCGGCCGGTACGTCGGCACGATCCGCACCGACGGGCTGCGCTGGGTCAACCCGCTGACCACCGCCCGCAAGATCTCCACCCGGGTGCGCAACCACGAGACCGCGGTCCTGAAGGTCAACGACGCCTACGGCAACCCGATCGAGCTGGCCTCGATCGTCGTCTGGCAGGTCGAGGACACCGCCCAGGCGCTGTTCGAGGTCGACGACTTCCTGGAGTTCGTCGCCACCCAGACCGAGGCGGCCGTCCGGCACATCGCGATCGAGTACCCCTATGACGCGCACGACGAGGACGCCCTGTCGCTGCGCGGCAACGCCGAGGAGATCACCGAGAAGCTCGCCCTGGAACTGACCGCCCGCGTCCAGGCCGCCGGCGTACGGATCATCGAGTCCCGCTTCAGCCACCTCGCCTACGCCCCCGAGATCGCCTCCGCGATGCTCCAGCGCCAGCAGGCCGGTGCGGTGGTCGCGGCCCGCCAGCAGATCGTCGAGGGCGCGGTCGGCATGGTCGAGATGGCGCTGGACCGGATCAACGAGCAGGGCATCGTCGAGCTGGACGAGGAGCGCAAGGCGGCCATGGTCAGCAATCTGATGGTGGTGCTCTGCGGCGACCGGGCCGCCCAGCCGGTCCTCAACACGGGCTCGCTCTACCAGTGAGCGAGCGCAGCGAGCACACCGTCGAAGGGTGCGCGCCGAGCGCGGGTGAGGCCGGGCGAAGCGAGGCTTCGGCATGAGCGCCGACGCCCCCGAGGGGTCCGGCGCCGAGGGCGGGCGGACCCCCGCGCGCCCGCCGCAGCGGCGCAAGCAGGTGCTGCTGCGGCTGGACCCGCTGATCCACGACGCACTGGCCCGCTGGGCCGACGACGAGTTGCGCAGCGCCAACGCGCAGATCGAGTTCCTGCTGCGCAAGGCGCTGTCGGAGGCGGGGCGGCTGCCCCGGGGGGCGGGGGCGATCCCGCGGCGCGGGCGGCCACCCAAGGCGCCGGAGCCGGACCCGCCCCGGGACTGAGCCCGGCACCGGCGCGCCGGACACCGCACCCGGACACCGCACCCGGACACCGCATCCGGAGGCCGCGCCCCTCCCCGGGGGCGCGGCCCACCACTGAACACCGCGTCTATACATCGTGCGTATACACCTCATGTAGAGTGCTCGGCATGCCCACAGGACACACAGGGCGATGCCCCCTGCCCGCACTCCCGGAGGCCCGCGGATGACCCCGGCCGGTTCCCTGCTCGACGCCCGCGCGCTGCACAAGGCGTACGGCTCCACCCCCGCTCTCGACGGCGCGGACTTCTCCATCCACCCGGGCGAGGTCGTCGCCGTCATGGGCCCCTCCGGCTCCGGCAAGTCGACCCTGCTGCACTGCCTGGCCGGGATCATCGCCCCCGACTCCGGCACCGTCCGCTACGGCGAGCGCGAACTGACCGCCATGAACGACGCCCAACGCAGCGCCCTGCGCCGCACCGACTTCGGCTTCGTCTTCCAATTCGGCCAACTCGTACCGGAATTGACCGCCCTGGAGAACGTCGCACTCCCCCTGCGACTCAACGGCACCAAACGCAAGGAAGCCGAACGCCAGGCCCGCACCTGGCTGGAGCGCCTGGAGGTCGACGACATCCGGGACAAGCGGCCCGGCGAGGTCTCCGGCGGACAGGGCCAGCGGGTCGCCGTCGCCCGCGCGCTGGCCGGCACGCCCCGGGTGATCTTCGCCGACGAGCCCACCGGCGCCCTGGACTCGCTCAACGGCGAACGGGTGCTGACCCTGCTGACCGACGCCGCCCGCGACACCAGCGCCGCGGTCGTCCTGGTCACCCACGAGTCACGGGTCGCCGCCTACTCCGACCGGGAGATCGTCGTCCGCGACGGCGTGGCCCGGGAGACGGCGGGCGCGGCATGAGGGCCCGCAGCCTGGCCATGGGCGTACGCTTCGCGGCCGGCGGCGGCCGCGAGGGCTGGGTCCGTACGGCCTTGACGGCCATCGGGGTGGGGCTGGGGGTGCTGCTGCTGCTCGGCGCCGCGTCGATCCCGCAGATCCTCGACGCCCGCCAGCAGCGCGGCGACGCCCGGGTGGCCATCGCCGGCGAGCGGCCGATCGAGCGCTCCGGGTCGACCCTGCTCTACGCCGACGCCCAGACGTCCTTCCGCGGCCAGTCGGTCAGGGGCGTGCTGCTGCGCCCCGACGGGCCCGGCGCCCCCACACCTCCCGGCGTACGCGAACTGCCGCGCAACGGCGAGATGGTGGTCTCCCCCGCGCTCGCGGAGCTGCTCGCGGCACCGGAGGGCAAGCTGCTGCGCGAGCGGCTGCGCTTCACCACCGCCGGCACCATCGGCGAGCCGGGCCTGGTCGGGCCGGGCGAGCTGGCGTACTACGCGGTCAGCGACGCCCTGACCACCGAGCACGGCGCCTTCCGCATCGACGGCTTCGGAAGCCGGACGGAGCCCGAGGCGATGGACCCGGTACTGCTGGTACTGATCATCGTGGCCTGTGTGGTGCTGCTGATGCCGGTGGCCATCTTCATCGCCACCGCGGTCCGCTTCGGCGGCGAGCGGCGCGACCGGCGGCTGGCGGCGCTGCGGCTGATCGGCGCCGACACCCGGACGGTGCGCTGGACGGCCGCCGGGGAGGCGCTGTTCGGCGCGGTCTGCGGGCTGCTGCTGGGCACCGCGTTGTTCCTGGCCGTACGGCAGGCGGCCGGCTCGGTCACCGTCTGGGACGTCAACGCCTTCCCCGGCGATCTGACGCCGGCCCCGGCCCTGGCGGCGCTGGTCGCCGTCGCCGTCCCGCTCTGCGCCGTCGGCGTCACCCTCTTCGCGCTGCGCGGGGTGGCCATCGAACCGCTGGGCGTGGTGCGCAACAGCGTCGGGCGGCGGCGCCGGCTGTGGTGGCGGCTGCCGCTGCCGCTCGTGGGCATCGCCGTGCTGCTGTCCAACGGGCGGGTCGGCGACGACACGGCGGTCGACCCGTATCTGATCGCGGGCGGCGCGGTGCTGGTGCTGTTCGGCATCACGCTGCTGCTGCCCTGGTTCGTCGAGGCGGTGGTGGGGCGCCTCACCGGCGGCCCGGTGCCCTGGCAGCTGGCCACCCGCCGGCTCCAGCTGGGCAGCGGAGCGGCGGCCCGCGCGGTCAGCGGCATCACCGTCGCGGTCGCCGGCGCCATCGCGCTGCAGCTGTTCTTCTCCGCGATCCAGCACGACTTCCTGAAGGTCACCGGGCAGGATCCCACCCGGGCGCAGCTGAGCGTGGCACTGCCCTCCCATGACGTCGCCACGATCCGGAAGATGATCGGCGAGTTCCGCCGCACCGAGGGCGTACGCGGCGTCATCGCGACCATCGAGTCCTCCGCCTCCCGGCCCGGCCCGGTGCGCAAGGGCGAGGACTTCGCCCCGACCACCCAGGTCACCGTCGGCGACTGCCCCACCCTGGGCGAGCTGGCGCACACCGGCTCCTGCAAGGACGGCGACGTCTTCGTCGTCAAGGACAGCAACGGCATGGTCGAGAGCGACTACATCTTCCAGACCGCGCGGCCCGGCGCCCGGGTGCTGCTGAACCGGGACGTGCGCACCGGCGAACCCGGCGGCGCCCCGCGGCTGTGGACCGTCCCGAAGTCCGCCCGCGTCGTCGACTCCCGCAAGGACCCCTCGGGCCAGATGGCCTTCGGCATCTTCGCGACCCCGGGCGCCCTGGACACCGCCGCGCTGGACGACCCGACGGCCCGCGCGATGGTGAGGACCGATCCTCGGGTCGCCGACGCCGCCGAGTACGTACGCAACACCGCCGCCCGGATCGACCCGCAGATGGCCGTCCACACGCTGCAGGACCTTCAGCGCGACAAGCAGTTCTCCAGTGTGCGCACCGGCCTGCTGATCGCCGCCACCGCGACGCTGGCACTGATCGCCGCCAGCATGCTGGTGACGACGCTGGAGCAACTGCGCGAGCGGCGCCGGCTGCTGTCGGTGCTGGTGGCCTTCGGCACCCGGCGGGCGACGCTCGGCTGGTCGGTGCTGTGGCAGACCGCGGTCCCCGTCGCCCTGGGACTCGCCCTGGCGCTGGCGGGCGGCGCCGGGCTGGGCGTGGCGCTGCTGAGGATGGCGGGCAAGTCGGCCTTCGACTGGTCGGTGGTCTGGCCGCTGCCCGCGGCCGGTGCCGCGCTCGTCGTGCTGGTGACCCTCTTCAGCCTGCCGCCGCTGTGGCGGATGATGCGCCCCGACGGGCTGCGGACGGAGTGACCGGCGTCCCGGGGCCCGTGTGCCGGGCCCCGGGACTACCTCTATACAGCGTGCGTATACACCAGCGATACACCCACGAGTAAGGTGGTCGGCATGTCAATCGGTCATACGCTGCTGGGCCTCCTGGAGTCCGGCCCCCGCCATGGCTACGACCTCAAGCGGGCCTTCGACGAGCACTTCGGCCAGGACCGCCCGCTGCACTACGGTCAGGTCTACTCCACGATGTCCCGGCTGCTGAAGAACGGCCTGGTGGAGGTCGACGGCGTGGAGGCCGGCGCCGGCCCCGAGCGCAAGCGGTACGCGATCACCGACGCCGGTGTCACCGATGTCGCCCAGTGGCTGGCCCGTCCCGAGAAGCCCGAGCCGTACCTGCAGTCCACGCTCTACACCAAGGTCGTCCTGGCGCTGCTGACCGACCGCGACGCCGCCGAGCTGCTGGACACCCAGCGCGCCGAACATCTGCGGCTGATGCGCGGGCTGACCGAGCGCAAGCGCGGCGGCGACCTCGCCGACCAGTTGATCTGCGACCACGCGCTGTTCCATCTGGAGGCCGATCTGCGCTGGCTGGAGCTGACCGCCGCCCGGCTCGGCAAGCTGGCGGAGGCGGTCCGCGCATGACTCCGGAGGGATCCCTGCTCGCGGCGGAGGGGCTGGGCAAGGCGTACGGCCCCACGCCCGCGCTGGACGGCGTGGAGTTCTCCATCCACCCGGGCGAGGTCGTCGCCGTCATGGGCCCCTCCGGCTCCGGCAAGTCGACCCTGCTGCACTGCCTGGCCGGGATCATCGCCCCCGACTCCGGCACCGTCCGCTACGGCGAGCGCGAACTGACCGCCATGAACGACGCCCAACGCAGCGCCCTGCGCCGCACCGACTTCGGCTTCGTCTTCCAATTCGGCCAACTCGTACCGGAATTGACCGCCCTGGAGAACGTCGCACTCCCCCTGCGACTCAACGGCACCAAACGCAAGGAAGCCGAACGCCAGGCCCGCACCTGGCTGGAGCGCCTGGAGGTCGACGACATCCGGGACAAGCGGCCCGGCGAGGTCTCCGGCGGACAGGGCCAACGGGTCGCCGTCGCCCGCGCGCTGGTCAACCGGCCCCGGGTGGTCTTCGCCGACGAGCCCACCGGCGCCCTGGACTCGCTCAACGGCGAACGCGTGCTGACCCTGCTGACCGACGCCGCCCGCGACACCCGGGCCGCCGTCGTCCTGGTCACCCACGAGTCACGGGTCGCCGCCTACTCCGACCGGGAGATCGTCGTCCGCGACGGCAAAGTGAAGGACATGCTGGCGGGCTTGGTATGAGCCCGCTGCGCTCCCCCGCCGGCGGCGGGCGCGCGCGCACCGCGTCCGCGCCCACCGAGCCGCCCGCCACCCCGCGCGGCGGCCCCGCCGTCTGGGCCCGCGACCTCCTCATGGGCATGCGGTTCGCGGCCGGCGGCGGCCGCGAGGGCTGGATCCGTACGGCGCTGACCGCGGCCGGCGTCGCCCTGGGCGTGGCCGTACTGCTGCTCGGCTCGTCCGTCCCGGCCATGATGGACTCCTTCCACGGCCGGCAGCAGGACCGCGAGAACCTCGGCCAGCGCCATGAGCCCGGGGCCGCCGACGACACCCTGCGCTACGCCTCGGTCGACACGACGTTCCGCGGTACACCGATCCGCGGCCGGCTGGTGCGCCCCGACGGCGCGCATCCGCCCCTGCCGCCCGGCGTCCGGCATCTGCCCGGACCCGGCCGGATGCTGGTGTCCCCCGCGCTCAAGAAGCTGCTGGACTCCCCCGAGAACGCCCTGCTGCGCGAGCGGCTGCCCTACAAGACCGCCGGCACCATCGGCGACCAGGGCCTGCTCGGCCCGCAGGAGCTGACCTTCTTCGCGCAGAGCGCCACCCTGGCCGCGCCCGACGGCTACCGCATCGACCACTTCGGCAAGAGCTGGGACCCCACGCCGATGCAGGCGCCCGCCGTGCTGCTGGTGATCATGACGTGTGTGGCGCTGATGACGCCGGTGATGGTCTTCATCGGGACGTCCGTACGGTTCGGCAACGAGCGCCGCGAGCGCCGGCTGGCCGCGCTGCGCCTGGTCGGCGCCGATGTCCGCACCACCCGGCGGATCGCCTCCGGCGAGGCGCTGTTCGGGTCGCTGCTGGGACTGGCCGGCGGTACCGCGCTGTTCCTGGGCGGCCGCCGGTTCGCCTCGGTGATCACGCTGTGGGGCATCAACGTCTTCCCCTCGGACCTGACGCCGGGCCCGCTGGCCGCGGCCCTGATCGCGCTGCTGGTCCCGGCGGCGGCGGTGCTGGTGACCCTGTTCGCCCAGCGCGCCGTCACCGTCGAGCCGCTGGGCGTCGTCCGCGACCGCCCGCCCGTGCGGCGCCGGCTGTGGTGGCGGCTCGCCATGCCCGTGGTGGGCGTCGCGGCGCTGGCCCCGCTGGCCTGGGAGGAGCCCTGGAGCGGCACCCCGCTGAACACCTTCCGGCTCGCGACCGGTGCGATGCTGCTGCTGTTCGGCGTCACCGCGCTGCTGCCCTGGCTGGTGGACGCGGTGGTGGGCCGGCTGCACGGCGGCCCGGTCCCCTGGCAACTGGCTGTCCGCCGCCTGCAGGTGAGCAGCGGCCCGGCCACCCGCGCGGTCAGCGGGATCACCGTCGCGGTGGCCGGCGCGATCGCGATCCATATGCTGATGACGGGGATGCAGGCCGGCTACGCCCAGGCCTACGCCGAGTCCGGCAAGCTCCCGCAGATCGGCCTGTGGGGCAACGCCAAGGACTGGCACCGCACCGAGCGGGCGCTGGCCGCACTGGACGCCACCCCCGGGGTGACCGCGGTCCGCGGCACCATCGACGCACTCGCCGGCCGGATGCCGGCCGCCGGCCGCCCCGCGTCCGACGCACCGCACTCCACGCTCGCCGTCGGCAGCTGCGCCGAACTGCGCAAACTGGCCCGCCTGGGGTCCTGCCGGGACGGCGATGTCTACCTCACCGACGCCCCGCACCGCGACGCCGCCGCGCGGCCCGGCGCGACCCTCGACCTCAACGCCCCGATCCTGAAGGACGATCCGGTGGCGCCGCGCCCCTGGAAGATCCCCGACACCACCCGCCCCGCCCGGCTGCTCGCGCCCGGCCCCGGCCCCGACCGCCTCCGCTACGACCTGCTGATCACCCCGTCCGCGATCGACCTCGCCCGGCTCAACGGCGGCACCATGGAACTGAAGGTCGGCTTCGACCGCGCCACCCCGGACGCGGTGGAGCACATCCGCAACACCGCGGCCCGGATCGACCCGACGATGCATGAGTTCTCCGCGGTCGACAACCCGCACGACGAGCAGTACACCAGCGTCCGCGACGGCCTGTTCGTCGGCGCCGTGATCACCCTGCTGCTGATCGGCGCGGGCCTGATCATCTCCACCGTCGAGCAGCTCTACGAGCGGCGCCGCCTGCTGTCCGTCCTCGACGCGTACGGCACCCGCCGCGCCACCCTGGGCTGGTCGGTGCTGTGGCAGACGGCCATCCCGGTGGTGCTCGGCCTGGGCCTGGCACTGGGCTGCGGGCTGACGCTGGGCGCGCTGCTGCTGTCGATCATCGACAGCGCGGTGGTCGTGGACTGGCCGGGGGTCGGCGCGATGACCGGCATCGGCGGCGGGGTGATCCTCTTCGTGACGGCGCTGAGCCTGCCGCCCCTGTGGCGGATGATGCGGCCGCAGGGGCTGCGGACGGAGTGAGCCTGCCGATGCCGCCGGACCGGGGGCGGCCGGACCGGGGTCGGGGCGCGGGCGATCATGGGAGATCATGTCCCCACCACCGGCGCCGCTTTGGCGCCGACCGACACACGGGGGCTCCTCATGCGCGCACCGCGCCGACTCGTCTACTGCATCGCGTCCACCCTCGACGGCTTCATCGCCGGCCCGGACGGCGCCGACCCGACCGGCCCGGACGGCTTCTGGCCGATCGCCGAGGACTATCTGCAGCACCTGATCACCGAACTCCCCGAGATCCTGCCCGTCCAGGCCCGCTCGGCCCTCGGCGTCACCGCGGAGGGCACCCGTTTCGACACCGTCCTCGAAGGCCGCCGCACCTACGACATCGGTCTGCAGGCCGGCGTCACCGACGCCTACCCCCACCTGCGCCACCTCGTCTTCTCCCGCACCCTCACCGAGAGCCCGGACCCGGCCGTGGAACTGGTCGCCACCGACCCGGTCGCCAAGGTGCGCGAGCTGAAGGCCGAGGCGGGCAAGGACATCTGGCTGTTGGGCGGCAGCGAGCTCGCCGGCGTCCTCTACCCGGAGATCGACCAGCTCCTGATCAAGCTGGGCCCCCTCACCATCGGAAACGGCATCCCCCTCTTCTCCCGGGACACCACCTTCGACCCGCGCACCTGGGACCTGACCGAGCACACGGTCCTCAAGAGCGGCGCGGCGTTCCTGACCTACACCCGGGCATCGACCGAGGCGTAAGACGGCCCCTGGGGCGCCCGCCCGCTCGAACGAGTGAACGTTGTCGTACAAGACGCGTGCGGGCGCCCGGCCCTACGATGATGACCTCGGCACCAGCCAACGGGAGGCATGCAATGTCCGCAGCAGCTGTCGAGGGTCCTTACACGCACGGCCACAGGTCACTGACGCTCCTCGAACAGGCCGACCAGCTCATGGAGCAGCTCCCCGGCCACCGCGTCGAGATCCTCGGTGGCGTTCTCACCGTGACCCCACCCCCGGACCCTGCTCACGCGAAGGGGCTGTCCCGCCTCAGGCGCCCCTTCATCGCCGCAGGATTGGACGGCGGCGAAACGGAAGTCCTCGAAGGCCTCGGCCTGTGGCTGCCGGACGGCCCGGAGGACTTCGCCATTCCTGACCTCTCCGTGGTAGACGCGGACTTCCAGGACCATGTCATCCAGTTCGAGTGCGTCGATCCGGCATCGTTCAGGATGGTCCTGGAGATCACATCCGGGAACTACGCCAACGACCTGCGCAAGAAGGTCGCCGCCTACGGAGCGGCGAGGGTACCCGTGTATGTGATCCTCGATCGCAAGCACAACCGACTCCATGTCCTCACCGAACCCATCGAGGACGGCTACGGCTCGCACCGCATCCATGTGGCCGGTGAGAAGGTCACCCTGCCCGAATCGATCGGCGGCGAGGTCACCTTGGACGTCGCGCAGGTGTTGGAAGACGCCAGGCGCCGCAGCCCACGCGAAGCCTGACCCCTCACCCCTTCACCATCCGCACCGGCAGCCCCCGCAGCGCCCCCCGCAGCGCCTGTGCGAACTGCTCGAACTCCTCCTGGCGGGCGGCGCCCGTGCGCATGGCCAGGGCGATCCGCCTCGACGGGGCCGGGTCCGCGAAGTAGCCGGTCGTCAGCTGGTCGTTGCGGGCGGTCTCCACCCGGAGCGCGGTACGCGGGAGCAGGGTCACGCCCAGCCCGCCGGCCACCAGTTGCACCAGTGTGGACAGGCCCGCCGCGCTCGTCGTCACGGGGGTGTTCTCATCCCGCCCCGCCTCGCGGCAGATGTCCAGGGCCTGGTCGCGCAGGCAGTGGCCCTCGTCGAGCAGCAGCAGGTCCAGTTCCTGCAGGGCCTGGCGGGGGATGTCGCCGCGGCCGCCGAGCCAGTGGTCCTTGGGGGCGACCAGGACGAAGTCCTCGTCGAACAGCGGGAGTTCGGTGACCTGCGGGACGCCGAGCGGAACGGCCAGCAGGAGCAGGTCGAGGCGGCCGTGGGACAGGCCGTCCAGGAGGGAGGCGGTCTGCTCCTCGTGCACCTGGAGGTCCAGGTCGGGGTAGGCGTCGTGGACCAGACGCAGCACGGCCGGCAGGAGGTAGGGCGCGACGGTCGGGATGACGCCGAGGCGCAGCACGCCCGTGAAGGGGGCGCGGGCCGCCTCCGCCTCCTCCATCAGATCGCCGACGGCCTCCAGGACCGTTCGGGCGCGGGCCGCCACCCGCTCCCCCGCCGGGGAGAGCAGCACCTTGCGGGTCGTACGCTCCAGGAGCTGCACACCGAGCGCCTCCTCCAGCGCCGAGACGGCCCCCGACAGCGCGGGCTGGCTCATGCCGATCTCGGCCGCCGCCTCACGGAAGTGCAGATGCTCGGCCACCGCGGCGAACGCCCGCAGCTGGGCCAGGCTGGGCTGGCGGGGCCGGCCGCCGTGACTCGCCGGTGAAGCCACTGATAACCACCTCCGATCAACATCAACCAGTCTAGCTATTTCCCTGATCAATGCCAGCTGTGGCACGGTGTAACCCGTCCAAGCCTCAAGGAAAGACCGAAAGTCCCCACAAGGGACTTTCTGCGTACAAGGAGAGCGTGTGCTCACTGTCGGTGACAAGTTCCCCGAGTTCGACCTGACCGCCTGTGTCTCGCTGGAGAAGGGCAAGGAGTTCGAGCAGATCGACCACAAGACCTACGAGGGCAAGTGGAAGATCGTCTTCGCGTGGCCCAAGGACTTCACCTTCGTGTGCCCGACCGAGATCGCCGCGTTCGGCAAGCTGAACGACGAGTTCGCCGACCGTGACGCCCAGATCCTCGGCTTCTCCGGCGACTCCGAGTTCGTGCACCACGCCTGGCGCAAGGACCACCCGGACCTGACCGACCTGCCCTTCCCGATGCTCGCCGACTCCAAGCACGAGCTGATGCGCGACCTGGGCATCGAGGGCGAGGACGGCTTCGCGCAGCGCGCCGTCTTCATCGTCGACCAGAACAACGAGATCCAGTTCACGATGGTGACCGCCGGCTCCGTCGGCCGTAACCCCAAGGAGGTCCTCCGGGTCCTCGACGCCCTCCAGACGGACGAGCTGTGCCCGTGCAACTGGAGCAAGGGCGAGGACACCCTCGACCCGGTCTCCCTGCTGGCCGGTGAGTGAGACCCATGGCTCTCGATGACCTGAAGTCCGCGGTTCCGGACTACGCCAAGGACCTGAAGCTGAACCTCGGTTCGGTGATCGGCAACAGCGACCTGCCGCAGCAGCAGCTGTGGGGCACGGTGCTCGCCTGCGCGATCGCCTCGCGCTCGCCGAAGGTGCTGCGCGAGCTGGAGCCCGAGGCGAAGGCGAACCTCTCCGCCGAGGCGTACACCGCCGCCAAGTCGGCCGCCGCCATCATGGCGATGAACAACGTCTTCTACCGGACCCGGCACCTGCTGTCGGACCCGGAGTACGGCACCCTGCGCGCCGGCCTGCGGATGAACGTCATCGGCAACCCGGGCGTGGACAAGGTCGACTTCGAGCTGTGGTCGCTGGCCGTGTCGGCCATCAACGGCTGCGGCATGTGCCTGGACTCGCACGAGCAGGTGCTGCGCAAGGCCGGTGTGGACCGCGAGACGATCCAGGAGGCCGTGAAGATCGCGTCCGTCCTGCAGGCCGTCGGCGCCACGCTGGACGCCGAGGCCGCGCTCGCCGAGTAATCGGCAACGCCACACACGCGAAACCCCGCGGGACACGGTGTGTCCCGCGGGGTTTCGCGTGTGTGGACCGCTCGGAGCCGGCCGGGCGCCCGACCGGCTCCGGTGGCTCAGTCGCCGGACTCCTCGGACGCGCGCTTCACCGGGGGCGGGGTCGGTGCCACACCGATCGCGGTGGCTCCGCGGGGCGCCACCGACATCCGCACCGCCTGCTCCCGCGAGTACGACCGCAGATAGCCGACGACGGTGTTGGTGACCGCCACCAGGGGGACGGCGACGACCGCGCCGCCGATGCCCGCGACCAGTCCGCCCGCGGCGACCGAGAGGATCACCGCCAGCGGATGGACCCGCACCGCCCGGCCCAGGATGAACGGCTGCAGGACGTGGCCCTCGATCTGCTGGACGGCCAGCACCACCGCCAGCACCATCAGGGCCTGGAAGACGCCCTGGGTCACCAGCGCGACGACGCACGCCAGCGCGCCCGAGACCACCGCACCGACCAGCGGGATGAAGGCGAACAGGAAGATGAACACGGCGAGCGGGACGGCCAGCGGCACATTGAGGAAGTACAGCCCGATGCCGATGAAGATGGCATCGATGAGCGCCACGATGACCGTGCCGCGCACATAGGCGGTCAGGGTCCGCCAGGCCCGCGGCCCGGCGCCCGCCACGCCCTCGCGGGCCGCGCCCGGGACCAGCTTGAGCACCCACTCCCAGATCCGCCGCCCGTCGTAGAGCAGGAAGAGCGTGGTGAACATCGCCAGCAGGATGCCGGTGAACACCTCGAGGACGACGGTGACGCCCTCCAGTCCGGCGGTGGTGATCGCCTCGGTGTTGGCGCCGATCGCGTCCTGCAGGTTCTTGGCGATGCTGTTGATCTGACTCTCGGTCACATGGAACGGGCTCTTCAGCAGCCAGCCCTTGAGCTCGGTGATGCCCTCCTGGATGCGGCTGGACACCGAGTCGATGTTGTCCTGGACCTGCCACACCACGAACCAGCCGACCAGGCCCATGATGACGAAGCCGCCGATGAAGGTCAGCGCGGTCGCCGGTCCGCGCGGCAGCCCGCGCCCTCGCAGCCAGCCCACCGTCGGCTGCAGCAGCGCGGTGATCAGCATCGCCGCGACGAACGACAGCACGACCAGCTCGATGCTGGTGATGACGCGCGCCAGCACCCACAGCGTGGCCGCGAGCACCAGCAGCCGCCAGCCCACCTCGGCGGCGACCCGTACGCCCCACGGCACGGCGGCCACCGGGTCGGGGCGGGCCGCGACCGCCGGGGCGTAGGCGGGCGGCGCGGGAACGGACTCCGGCGGGCGCGGGGCGGCGGCCGGCGGCTCGGGCTCGTCGCCGGGGTGCGGCACGCCGTCCGCCGGCTCCGGTGCCCGCCGCGGCGGACGGGTCGCGATGAGCGTGCCCACCGGGCCGTCACCGGCCGGTGAGCCGTTGGCCGGTGAGCCGTTGGCCGGTGAGCCGTTGGCCGGCCGCGCCTCAGCGCGCTCGGCACGCCTCAGCTCATCCGGGTCCCCGGCCGCCGCCGCGGCTTCCGCGCGGCGGCGCTGTTCCTCCAGCCGCTGCGAGAGCCGCGTCAGACCGGCGCCGAGGCCACCGACCCACTGAGGCAATCTGGACATGTCCCTTCCTCTTCCCCTCCCACGCACCACACACTGACGGCACGACGTTACCTGTGCGGGATGCGCGAAACCCCCGACGCGGTCGCGTTCGGGGGTTTCGGATGTGCCGTGGTGCGGCCGGCGGGCCTAGTACCAGTTGTTGGCCTGCCAGAACGACCAGGCGCCACAGGGGCTGCCGTAGCGGTCGTTCATGTAGTTCAGGCCCCACTTGATCTGGGTTGCCGGGTTCGTCTGCCAGTCGGAGCCGGCCGAGGCCATCTTGGAGCCGGGCAGCGCCTGGACGAGCCCGTAGGCGCCCGAGGAGGCGTTGGTGGCCTTATAGTTCCAGCCGGACTCGTGGTCCACTATGTTGCTGAAGCACTGGAACTGGTCACCCGCCACCATCTGGCGTGCGAGGGCCTGCGTCTCGGCGATGGTGTACGAGCTCTTGCCGACGAGGTCGCCCAGGTCGTCGCGCGCGTCGGAGCGGGACGCGGCCAGCTCCTTCTTCTTGCGCGCCTCGGCGTCCTTCTTGGCCTGCGCCTCGTCCGCGGCGTCCTTCTTGCTCTGTGCGGTCTCCGCGGCTGCCTTGCGGGCGGCTTCCTGCGCGGACTTGAGGGCTGCCGCATCCGCCTGGGTGGACTGGTCGTCCGCCTGCTGCGTCAGGGAAGCCGTCTGCACCTGTGCCTGAGCGCCTGCGGGGATGTCGGCGATCGTCGCATCGGCAGCGGCTGCCTCGGTGTTGCCGACCGAAGCGGGCTGTCCTGCGGCGACGCCGACGACGGCGCCGACGGTGGTGACCGCGGTGGCGGATGCCACGGCGAATCCCCGGACCGAGATCCGGCTCACACGTTTTCCTTCCAGCATCGCCCGCTTAGGTGACCTCGCGGACGCAATCGTGCCCCTGGCGCTGGCCTCCCCTTGTTCCGGCCCCTGTTGAGCGGGCGGGACCGGCTGGTCACGGGAGGCACTGGCCCGGTACGTCCCCCTCGGGGTCCGCGTGGTGCTTTCGGGCGGCATACGACGACTCGCTATGAAGTTCGTGGATTTACACCTCCCCCGGTCTCACGTTCGCTCGACCGGAGGCACCCCAAGGGGTGTGTGTGCCGTATGCGGGGCCTGACAGGACCCAGACTCTGCCCGAACGACACACCGGGAATCAATTCCCGGCCGGGTGTGAAAGCTCACACCTCGTTTGCCGCCGAGGATTTCCGGATATCCGCACGCAGCAGAACGCCGCCCGGCTAAGCTCCTTCGCTTCACCGGGCGGCGTGACCCCGCAGGGGTCAGATTCGGACAATCGGTCAGATCCGGCCGTCCTCCAGCATTTCGGTCACCAGTGCCGCAATCGGCGAACGCTCCGAGCGGTTCAGCGTGACGTGTGCGAAGAGCGGGTGCCCCTTCAGCTTCTCGACGACCGCGACCACCCCGTCGTGCCGCCCGACCCGGAGGTTGTCGCGCTGGGCGACGTCATGCGTCAGCACCACCCGGGAGTTGGCCCCGATACGGGACAGAACCGTCAAAAGCACATTCCGCTCCAGGGACTGGGCCTCGTCCACGATGACGAACGCGTCATGCAGCGACCGTCCCCGGATGTGGGTCAGCGGCAGCACCTCCAGCATGCCGCGCCCCACCACCTCTTCGATGACGTCCTTGGTGGTCACCGCGGACAGCGTGTCGAAGACTGCCTGCGCCCAGGGGCTCATCTTCTCGGCCTCGCTGCCCGGCAGATAGCCCAGCTCCTGCCCGCCGACGGCGTACAGCGGGCGGAACACCATCACCTTGCGGTGCTGCCGGCGCTCCAACACGGCCTCCAGGCCCGCGCACAGTGCCAGCGCCGACTTGCCCGTCCCGGCCCGGCCGCCCATCGAGACGATGCCGACCTCGGGGTCGAGCAGCAGATCCAGCGCGATCCGCTGTTCGGCGCTGCGGCCGTGGATGCCGAACGCCTCCCGGTCGCCGCGCACCAGCCGGACCGCGCCCTCCGCGGTGACCCGGCCGAGCGCCCGGCCGCGCTCGGACTGCAGCACCAGTCCGGTATGCACCGGAAGTTCGGCGGCTCCCGGTACGTACGCGGTCTCGTCGGCGAACAGGTCGTCCACCTGGTCGGCGGGCACGGTCAGCTCGGCCATGCCCGTCCAGCCGGAGTCGGTGACCGCCAGCTCGGCGCGGTACTCCTCGGCCAGCAGGCCCACCGACGACGCCTTGATGCGCATCGGCAGGTCCTTGGAGACGACCGTGACGTCGAACCCCTCGGCCTGGAGGTTGCGCGCGACGGCGAGGATCCGCGAGTCGTTGTCGCCGTAGCGATGGCCGTTGAGGAAGGCCGCCGGCAGGACCCCGGGGTCGGAGTGGTTCAGTTCGACCCGGAGTGTCCCGCCGAGCTCCCCGATGGGGATGGGCGCGTCCAGCCGCCCGAACTGGACTCGGTACTCGTCCAGCAGCCGCAGTGCCTGCCGGGCGAAGTAGCCGAGCTCGGGATGGTGCCGCTTGGCCTCCAACTCCGTGACCACCACGACCGGCAGCACGACCTCGTGCTCGTCGAAGCGGGCCATGGCGCCTGGATCCGCCAGCAGCACACTGGTGTCGAGGACATAAGTGCGCCGGTCGTTCTCACGGCGCTGCTTGCTGTTCACCACGGGTGGACGAACCCCCTCGAATGAGGTTGGGGTGCGACGGCGTCGCGGGGCGGTGTGCTCCCGAAGGGCGAAGCCCCCGGGACCCCCGGCCATCTTGTGACCGGACCGGGCTCAGGCCACGACGTACGGGCCGAGCGCCGGCCCTTCGCGTCGCCCGTGCGGTGCGCACGGCTCTCCGTGATGTGCAAAGGGCCTCCCGGGCGGACGGCCCCATGCCGTCCGCTGAGATGCGGCGCCCGATGGCTTGTTCCGGACGCCGACCTGGAAGGGATATTCCCTCGAACCCCCGCCCCCATGCCACGGCATATGACGCACGCGCGATGAACCTTTGGTTACGCCTGATCGCCCGGGGAAACGGAGCCACCGGAGTGACGCCAGGAGAGGGTGCGTCAGAAGCGCCCGCGCCGCGGGGCCGTGGCGGTCCTGCGGCGGGTGCGGCCCGGAGCCGTGTCCGGCACCGGGCGTTCGCGCCGTACGTCCCAGGACGCGCCGTACGTCCCGGAACGCGCCGTTCGTCCTAGAAGCCGTAGCGGCGGTGCCGGGCCGCGTAGTCGCGCAGCGCGCGCAGGAAGTCGACCTTCCGGAAGGCCGGCCAGAAGACCTCGCAGAAGTAGTACTCCGAATGGGCGCTCTGCCACAGCATGAAGCCCGACAGCCGCTGCTCGCCGCTCGTACGGATCACCAGGTCCGGGTCCGGCTGGCCACGGGTGTAGAGGTGCTCCGAGATCAGGTCGATGTCGACGATCTCGGCCAGCTCCTCGAAGGAGGTGCCGCGCTCGGCGTGCTCCAGCAGCAGCGACCGCACCGCGTCCGCGATCTCCTGCCGGCCGCCGTAGCCCACCGCGACGTTCACCAGAATGCCGGTGTTGTCGACGGTGGCCTGCTCGGCCTCCTTGAGCACCTTCTGGGTGGCCGCCGGGAGAAGGTCGCGGTTGCCCACGTGGTGCACCCGCCAGCGGCCGTCGGCGGCCAGACCGCGCACGGTGTTCTCGATGATGCCCAGCAGCGGGGTCAGCTCGGCCTCGGGCCGGTCGAGGTTGTCCGTCGACAGCAGCCAGAGCGTGACGACCTCGACGTCGGTCTCCTCGCACCAGCCCAGCAGCTCACTGATCTTGGCGGCACCCGCCTGGTGGCCCTGCTCGGTCGTCCGCCCGTCGGCCCGCGCCCAGCGGCGGTTGCCGTCCAGGATGACGCCGATGTGCTTGGGCACCTGGGCGTGGTCCAGGCGGCCCTCCACCCGGCGCGCGTACAGCCGGTAGACCAGATTGCGCAGTGCAGGCGGATACGGGATGCGCACCCCGGAAGATCGCAGCATGTGTGGTCCAGCCCCTCCGTGCCGAAATGGCGGTCGCCCCGTCGCCTCAAGTGGGCAACTTTACTTCTCGGCTGTCACGACAGCCCAATCAGGTATGTCACAGGTACGTGATAGGGAGATGAGCATGACTGGCACCGACTACCGCGCCGCGGATTCCCGCTACGACTCGATGAAGTACCGGCGAACGGGCCGCAGCGGACTCAAACTCCCCGCGGTCTCCCTTGGACTCTGGCACAACTTCGGGGACGACCGCACCCTGAGCTCCCAGCGCGCCATCCTGCGCCGGGCCTTCGACCTGGGTGTCACCCACTTCGATCTGGCCAACAACTACGGTCCGCCACCCGGGTCGGCGGAGCTGAACTTCGGAAAGATCTTCGCGCAGGACTTCCGCGGCTACCGCGACGAGATGATTCTCTCGACGAAGGCCGGATATCTGATGCACCCGGGCCCCTACGGCGAATGGGGTTCGCGGAAATACCTCCTCTCGTCACTGGATGCGTCGCTGAAGCGGATGGGTGTCGATTACGTCGATATCTTCTACTCGCACCGTTTCGATCCGGACACCCCGCTGGAGGAGACGATGGGCGCGCTGGCGTCCGCGGTCCGGCAGGGCAAGGCGCTGTACGCGGGGGTCTCCTCCTACAACGCCGAGCAGACCCGTACGGCGGCCGGCATCCTGCGCGACATGGGCGTCCCCGCGTTGATCCACCAGCCCTCGTACTCGATGATCAACCGCTGGATCGAGGACGACCTGCTGCTGGACACCCTCGAGGACGAGGGCATGGGCTGCATCTCCTTCGCTCCGCTGGCGCAGGGCATGCTCACCGACAAGTACCTGCACGGCATCCCCGAGGGCTCCCGGGCCTCCCAGGGCAAGTCCCTGGACCCGAACCTGCTCTCCGACGAGGTCGTACGGCGCCTGCGCGGCCTCAACGACATCGCCGCCCGCCGCGGCCAGTCCCTGGCCCAGCTCGCCCTCGGCTGGGTGCTGCGCGACGACCGGATGACCTCCGCCCTCATCGGCGCCAGCAGCGTCGCCCAGTTGGAGGCCAATCTCGCCGCCCTCGACGCTCCCAAGATCACGGACGCCGAACTGACCGAGATCGACGAGTTCGCGAAGACGACGGACGGCGTGAACATCTGGGCCCGGCGCTAGGGTCTGTCCGATGGGTCAGGGCCGGGTCCGCGGCGTCTGGCACGGCACCTCGCGGCGTTGCCGAAACGTCCCGAGAGCTCCGCTATCGAGACGCTCCGGCGCCTTGCGATGCACCGCACCAGACACCGCGGCCTTTCCGACCCTGACCCATCGGACAGACCCTAGGGCGGACACACCTCGGGGCCGCGGAAACAAAAAGCGGGCCGGTCCGTGGGGGGGATACGGACCGGCCCGAGGGGGGGTTTCCACCATAACCCCGCGAGGGGTGTGCTGCGTGCACCGGCGCGCGCCACGGCGTGGCCCGGATCACTCCGGCGGGTGCGGGCGGCTTCGCGCGGGACGGGCGCGGGGGTGGGTTCAGCCGGCCGCGGCGGCGCCCAGGAGCAGCCCGCCGAACGCCCCAAGGATCATGAATGGCCCCAGCGGCATGGCCGTTTTGCGGGCACCGGGCCGGACAAGCAGCAGCGCCGCCCCGTAGAGCGCACCGAGCAGCACCCCCGCCGCGCCCCCGGTGACGAGGGTGCGCCAGCCGTACCACCCAAGGGCGACCCCCAGTCCGGCCGCCAGCTTGACGTCCCCCAGTCCGATCCCCGACGGGTTGACGACGTAGAGCAGGAGGTAGCACGTGGCGAGGAGCAGACCGCCGAGCAGCGCCCGGCGCCAGGCGCCGGTCTCCCCCGTCAGCCGGCCGACCAGCCCCAGCGCCCCCGCCAGGATCACCACGAGCGGCAGCGTCAGCTGGTCCGGGAGGCGCCGTACCCGCCAGTCGACGACCGTCAGCAGCACCGCGAGCGGCGCCGTCACCAGCCAGGCGGCGAGTTCCGGCCGCGGCCCCGTGACCGCCGCCAGGGCCGCGCAGACCGCGGCGGTGGCCGCCGCCGTCGGCAGCGCCCCGGGCCCGTACGCCCCGCACCGCGCACAGCGCCCCCGCCCCAGCCAGCCGCGCGCCACCCCCGGGATCGGATGGCCTCCGGGACAGGCCGCGCGCCACTCCTCCTCGGGCTCGACGGCCATCCGGTGCGCGGGCCGCGGTATGAGCAGCCCGGCCGCGGCCCCGTAAGCGGCGGCGAGAACCATCAGCATCAGTGCCACCCGCCGACCCTAGAGCGTGTCCGGCGGCCCCGCGCCCCTCAGGGCGGGGCGGACCGCGGGGCGCGGGAGCTGATAGAACGCTGCGCATGGCGCGTTGGGAGAACGGACCGGGGATGGTGCACGGCGCGGACACCGGCATTCCGGTGGAGATCGCGGCGTCCTATCGCGCCCGCGCCCGCGGCCTGCTGGGCCGGGACGGCATCGAGGGGGCGCTGCTGCTGACCCCGGCGAGCGGTGTGCACACCTTCCGGATGCGGTTCGCGATCGATGTCGCCTATCTGGGACGGGACTTCACGGTGCTGGCCGTACGGACCATGCGGCCGGGCCGGCTGGGCCGCCCCCGCCTGCGCGCCCGGCACGTCCTGGAGGCGGAGGCCGGTGCGATGTCGCGGTGGGGGCTGCGTCCGGGCCTGCGCCTGACCGTCGAAGCGGCCGGCGCGCGCTGAGCGCCGTGCCGCGCGCTCACTCCCGCCAGTCGGCGACCAGGGCCAGCAGCCCGGGGAACCTGGCCTGGAGATCGTCGACGCGGACATGGCTGCGCCGCTCCAGCCCGTACTGCCGCTGACGGATCAGTCCGGCCTCCCGCAGGGCCCGGAAGTGGTGGGTCAGCGAGGACTTGGGCCGGTCGAGGCCGAACCAGCCGCAGGTGTGGTCGAAGTCCTCCGACTCCAGCAGCAGCGTGCGCACGATGCGCAGCCGCAGCGGATCGCTCAGCGCGCCCATGACGGATTCCAGCCGCAGGGCCTCGCGCGCCGGCTCCGGCAGCGGATCGGGCGCGCCGGGCGGGACGGGTCGCTGGAGCGCGGCGTAATCGAGTCGCGCCGCGCCACCCTCGTGCGCCTCTTCGGTCCGTGCCGCTGCCCTGGACGACATCCGGCGCTCCTCTCCCTCGACCGACCGTCAGTACGACTTGCATCGTACTGCAGTTGCCTGTACGAATCTCCTCGTACCGCTTGTACGAATCATCTCGTACTTGCTGGATCAGGAGGGGACCCCCATGCCCGAAACCCGCACCGCGCCGCCGGCCCGGACCGCGACACCGCCCGCACCGGCACCCGCACCACCCCCCGTACGCGAGGTCTGGCTGGCGGCCTGGCCGGTAGTCGCGATCTTCACCCTGTCGAATGCGGCGATGCCGCTGTACGGGGTGTGGCAGCGCCGACTCGGCTTCGGATCCGGCACGTTGACGCTGATCTACGCCGCCTACGTGGTCGGACTGCTCGGCGCGCTGCTGGTGGCGGGCGTGGCCGCGGACCGTCTCGGCCGAAAGCCGGTGCTCGTCCCGGCGCTCCTGCTGGGCATCACCGCCTGCCTCGGCTACGCCACCGCGCCCTCGGTGGCCGCGCTGGCCACCGCCCGGCTGCTGACCGGCGCGGCCACCGGCGCCGCGGTCTCCGCCGGAATGGCCGCGGTCACCGACATCGCGGCCGGCCGCAGGATCGGGCCGCTCCTGGCCTCCACCGCGATGGTCCTGGGCGCCGGGATCGGCCCCGTACTGGCCGGGGTGCTGTCGCAGACCGCGCCCGCGCCGACCGTCACCGTCTTCGCCGTCGAAGCGGCCCTGCTGGCCACGGCGTTGGCGGTGGTGGCCAGGATGCCGCTGCCGCGACGGCGGCCGGGTTCCGGCACCGGGGCCCCGCGGTCCTGGGTGCGACTGCCGGCGGTCCCCCGCGACAACCGCCGCCATCTCGCCCTGGGGCTCGCGGCGTTCGCCCCGGGGATCAGCGCCACCGCCTTCGTCCTGTCGCTCGGGCCGTCCCTGCTGGCCGGGCTCCTCGGCACGGCGAACCGCGCACTGGCGGGCGGGCTGGCACTGGTGATGTTCCTGGCCGCCACCGGTGTGCAGTTCGCGGTACGGCACCTGGCGGTCCGTACGGTGCTGCTGACGTCCGGCGCGGCCACCATCGCCGGCACCCTGGCCCTGGTCGCCGCCGTGCACACCGCCACGCTCCCGCCGCTGGTCGCCGCGGTGGTCCTGGCCGGCGCGGGCCAGGGCGCGGGCCAGCTGGGCGGCCTGACCCTGCTCAGCCGCGAGGTCCCGGCGGCCCGCCGCGCGGAGGCCAACGCGGGCCTGAACGCGGGGGGTTACCTCCTCGCCGGCGCCCTCCCGGTCGCCGACGGCTACCTCAGCGACGCCATCGGCCTCCCGGCCGCCGCCACCGTCTTCGGCCTCGTGGTGGCCGCACTCGCCGCGGCGGGCGCGCTCCTGGTGGCCGTACGGGGTGCGGACGCCCAGTGAGGCGGTACGGCGCGGACCGGCCCGCTCAGATCGCGTACGGCGCGGACCGGCCCGCTCAGATCGCGGTCAGCGCCGCGTCCGCGACGCTCTCCAGCGCCGCGCGCTCGACCCCGGCGCGCGCCGAGACCCGCAGCCCGCCGATCGCGGCGATGACCAGGTGCGCGAGGGTGCGGGGGTCCTTGTCGCGCGCGATGTCGCCGTCGCGCTGGCCGGACTCGATCACGGCGCGGATCGCCTCCAACCGCACGCCGTAGTCCCGCTCCAGCGAGGCCGCGACCGACGGATCGTGGGCCGACACCTCGACACAGGTGTTGACCACCAGGCAGCCCCGGCCGTCCGCGTACGCGGCCTCGTCGTCGATCACCCGCTGGAGCAGCGCGCGGATCTTCGGCCGCGCGGGCAGCTCGCCCTCCAGCAGCTCGAACAGCTCGCCGTTCTTGTGCTCCATATAGCGGGCCAGGGCCCGCTCGAAGAGGTCGTGCTTGCTCTTGAAGGTGTTGTAGATGCTGCTGCGGCCCAGGCCTGTGGCGTCGCACAGGTCCTGGGTGGAGGTCGCCTCATACCCGGTGGCCCAGAACGCGTTCATCGCGGCGTCGACGGCCCGCACCTCGTCGAACTTCCTGGGTCGCGCCATGGGGGCATTTTAGCAGTTATTGGATCGCCCAGTCCAAATAGTCGCTGCGCCCTTTCGCTGCGCTTTGCTGCGGCCGACTCTTCTAGCTTTCTCGCCGTTGCGCCTGCGGCGGGCTGGGTGCCGCTGCGCGGGGCGTTTCGGCAGCGGGTGCGCCCCTCCGGACTCCGTCCTGCGGTCCGCCCCCTCCCGTGAGTGGGGGGAGAGGAGACCGGTGGGGGTCCCCGTATGCCCTCGTGTGCCGGTAGTCGACGGATCAGGCCCGCCCCCACCGACCGCTTTTCCCACCCACTCACGGGAGGGGACAGACCGTAGGACGGAGTCCGTAGGGCTGTCACCGCAGCCGACAAACAACCGCCCGCCGCAGGCGCAACGGCGACAAGCTCCCACGGCGGGAAAGCCGACAACGTGGGCCGCAGCAAAGCGCAGCGAAAGGGCGCAACGGCGAAAAACCCCCACGGCGGGAAAGCCGAAAACGTGGGATTAGCCAGGCCCACCGGCCCGAGGGAAGCTGACCTCCACCCGTCGGTTCTTCTTGCGGCCTTCCTCCGTGTTGTTGTCCGCGATCGGGTACTGCTCGCCGTAGCCGCGGATCTGGAAGGCGACGGACGAGCCGAGGTCCTTGGCCAGCTCCTGCTGGACGGCGTTGGCGCGCTTCCGGGACAGCGTCAGGCCGTGGCCCGCCGAGCCGAGGTTGTCGGTGAAACCGAAGACCCGCAGGCTGGTGGCGTGCTGCCGCTTGATCTCAGCGGCGATGGTGGCGATCCGCGACAGCGCGTCCGGCGACAGCTCGGCGCTGTCCTTGCCGAAGAGGACCTCTGCCTGGAGCGCGAAGGTCACGTTGTCGTTGGTGTCCTGGCGGCGCTCGGAGCCGTCGTCCGTCTCGACGATGGACTTGATGTTGAGGACCTTGGACGGGGCGAGCTTGGCCCCCTGGACCATCCGCAGGTCGGGGTCGCCGGGGTCGATGCGGACCGGGGGACTGGAGTCCTCGGTCACGCCCGGCGGGTCGGCATGGGCGGCGGGGGCCGTGAGCGCCACGGTCAGCAGCAGGGCGACGGCGGCGGTGACGGCGGTACGGGCGCGGGGCGCACGCGGGCTCCGGGGCAGCGGGGTCACGGTCATCGGGGCGGCCCGCTCAGTCCGTGATCTGCACGCTGGCCGGCGGCATGGTCGGCAGCTGGAAGTCGACCTCGGTCACCTTGGCCGGCGGCGCCGGGAACTGCGCGAATATCGGGCGGCTGGCCCCCGGCATCAGGCCGCTCAGCCCGGTCGTGCACAGGCACTCGCCGTTGGTGTCGCGCAGCACGAGATACCGCTTCTTGCCCGCCTTGTCGACCAGGGTGGCTCCGGAGATGGAGGAACGGGAGCGCAGCTCGGTCTCGTTGGAGCGCCAGTCGATGGCGTTGAAGGCGCGGCTGCCGTGATTGGTCACCGTGCCGTTGACGGTGACGAAGCCGCCGGAGTCCCGGACGACGGAGTTGAGGGTGACCACCACACCGTCGGGGCCCTTCATCTCGCCGATCACCTTGGCGGAGTCGGCCGCGGGCGTACCGGGGCCGCTGTCCTTGGGGGCGGTGCTGCGGGCCGGCGGCTTCTTGTCGTCGGTCGCCTGCGAACCGCCGTCACCACCGCCACCACAGCCGGCCACGACGAGAGCCAGGCCGACAGCGCTCGCCATGGCGACCGCTCCCCTGGCGGCCTTCGTGGTGCGCCGAATGCTCATGGATGCGATTCCTTCGATCGTCGTGTGGTCGGTCGGGTCGGTGCGGTGGTGTCGGGGTGGTGCGGGCCCGGCTCAGCGGGCCAGGCGTACGGAGAACAGGTCGGCGGCGTCGGGCGGATCCTGGAGGTTCTCGGGGTCGAGCGTCCACCCCTTGCCGTCGCAGGTGATCTTGATTGCGGCGGGCTCGGGGGCGTCCTTGCCGTCCTTGTCTTCCTTGTCCTCGTCGCCCTTGCCCGGCTTGCCGGGGGTGCCGCCGTCGCCCTCGGCCGGATCGAGGGCGCAGCGCGGCCTGACGACAGAGGTCGCCCCGGCCGACGCGTGCTTGCTCTCGGTGCCGGGGATGACCGAACGGCCCACGGTGTCGCTGGACTTGATGGTGACGGCGAACGAGGTGGGCCAGGAGTCCGGGGTACAGGAGGCGACCGAGGCGTCGTTGCGGCCGGCGAACCAGTCCGCACTCGCGCAGGCGCCCTCGGACGGGGCGCCGCGCCCGTTCAGTAGGTCCTCCCAGGCGGCCCGGTCGCTCTCGTACCGCCCGTCGCGGACGCCGTCGAGCACGCCCTTGGTCAGCAGTTCGCGGTACTTCTGGCCGGCGGCGAGCGCGGCCGCGTCGGCCGCGGTCTGCGCGCCGTTGCGGGTGGCCGCCGCCTGGCCCACGGCGAAGAACGCGAGCGCGAGAAAGAGCAGGCCCCCGACCGCAACGATGTAGAGCGGAAAGGCCTGCCCGGCGTCGCGCCGGCTGCGGCGCGTGGTCGTGGCCGTCACGGCGGCGGTGGTGTGGCCTAGATACCGACGACGTCGGAGATCTTGTTGGCGATGGCGTTGGCGATCTGACTGCCGAAGTCCGTGGTCGACAGGACCAGGACGATCGCCACGACCACCGCGATGATGCCGAGGTACTCGATCGAGGTCTGTCCCCGGTCGTTCCCCAAAACCCGCTTCGCCATCGAATTCCCCTCCATGGGCGGCCGTACCGCTCTGGTCCGGCTGGACTGCCCCCGTGGTGTCGGCGCGCTCGTCCGCGCTCATGACACGAGAAAAGTACGCCGGAACAGCGTTCCCGGAACAGGGATTCCGAACCCCTTCCTCTTCAAGGGGCACAGGCAACGGACACAACGGCGCGATTCGGCCACTCAGCCACACCCTGTCCACCCCCGCTCCCCCTTCGGGACACTGCCCCGCTCCGATGCCCATACGGGCCGGCGGGCCGCGGCGCACCGCGGTGCGGACCCGGCCGCCGGCCCACCCACTGTGGCACAACTCGTTGCTCCTGCGAAGGCGTTGTCGCGAAGCACACGGTGAACCGTACGCATCCGGCCGGGCACGGGGCGCTGCCGCCGGGCGCACCCGCCGCCTTCGGTCCGTGGCGGGTGCGGCACGGTCAGTCGCCCATCAGGGAGCCGAAGTTGGTGCCCGAGCCGAGGAAGAAGCCGGCGATGAGCAGGATCATCGTGGCCGGGACCATGAAGGTGGTGACGACCATGGTGGCCTTGGGGACCGCGCGGGCGGCCCGCCGCCGGGCGTTCTGGGCGTCGGTGCGCCGCATGTCGTTCGCGATCTGGATCAGGGTTTCGACGATGGGCGAGCCCAGCTCCTCGCCCTGCTGCAGGGCGGTGACGAACTGGGCGACCTGTTCCGAGTCGTTGCGTTTGCGCAGTTCCTCGAAGGCGGCGCGGCGGCTGACACCCATGTCCATCTGCCGGAGCGTGATGCGGAGTTCATCGGCCCAGGGCCCCTCGTACTTCTCCGCGACGCGGTCCAGTGCCTGGCGGAAGCTCAGACCGGCGCTGACGACGACGGCGAGCACGTCCAGAAAGTCCGGAAGAGTGCGCTCGATGGTGTCCTTGCGCTGCCGGATGGCGGCCCAGATGCCGACCTCTGTCCAGAAGAGGCCGAAGAGCACCATCAGGACGCCGAGAACCGGCTGGCCGCGCAGGAACATCACCAGCGCGCCGAAGAATCCGAGGGCGCCGTAGACGGCGCGGCGGGCGGCGTAGCGGTCGACGGTCAGCCCGCCGGGGTTGCCGGCCAGGTCGATGCGGCGGCGGATGCGGGCGGTGCGCTTGTCGCCCATCAGGCGCAGCACGAGCGGTGCGTAGCGCATGCCGGCCCGGTCCACGGCGGAGCCGACGGCCGTCGTACGGGTCGAGCCGACCTCCAGCGACAGCGCCAGGTCGGGCGGCAGCCGGGCCTCACGGCGATAGAGGGCGATGCCGCAGCAGATGCCCACGACCGAGAGCGCCAGGGCCGCGGCCAGCACCATTGCGATTCCCATACCGGCTTCCGTTCCCCTCAGACGTCGATCTTGGACAGGCGGCGGATGAAGAAGAAGCCGAGCCCGTAGAGGGCGAAGGCCACCACGACCGCCAGCTGACCGAGGAACGACGAGGTCATCCGGTCGATGGCGCCGGGGGCGATCCGGTTCATCAGCAGCAGGGTGCCGATGCCGAGCAGCGGGACCACATAGGCGGTGACCACCACCTGGGAGAGCTGGGTGCGGACCTCGCGGCGGGTCTCCTTGCGCTCCTCCAGGGTCTTGGTGAGGTTGCGCAGCGAGCCCACGACGGTGCCGCCGGCGCGGTTGGCGAGCACCAAGGTGGTGACCAGGACGACGAGTTCGCGCGAGGGGAGGCGTTCGGCCAGCTCTCCGAGCGCCTCGTCGATGGAGTGGCCGACGGAGAGCTTGTCGGAGACCTTGGCCAGCTCCTCGCCGGCCGGTGCCTCCAGCTCCTCGGCCGCCATGCCCAGTGCCGTGCGCAGTGCCAGCCCGGCCTGGGTGGCGTTGGCGAGGATCCGGGAGAGCTCGGGCAGCTGGTTGATGAACTTCTCGATGCGCTTCTGGCGCTGCCAGTTGAGGAACGCGAACGCCGCCCAGATCGCGACGAGTGCGGCGATCGGGCCGAAGAACGGGGCGAGGACGGCCTGGGCGATCAGCCACAGGGCGAGGACGGCGGCGAGCATGCCGACGAAGAACTCGCCGGGGGTGACGTCCAGGCCGGTGGCGGCCAGCCGCAGTTCGAGGCGGCGGCCGAAGCGGGTGCCGCGCAGCGTGCGGTCCACGGACGGGAAGCGGCGCCGCCGTCCGGCCACCGGCAGCCCGTGGTCGTCGTCGAGCCGGTCGACGACGGCCTGCCGCTGGGCGCGGCCGGCCGCGTAGGTGCGTACGCCGGCGATCGCCAGCACCCCGCACAGCAGCGTGGCCCCGATGGTGAGCTGGACGAGGTGCGTCCCGGTGGCCGTGATCGGCTCCCCGGCGGCGGTGGTCAGGGCCCAGCCGGTCATGAGGTGGCCCTCCGGGTGGCGAGTTGGTCGTCGGTGGCCGCGACACCGAAGGCGGGCGGGGTGGGCTCGCTCGCCATGAAGAGGCGTTCGGCGACCCGGCGGGGCAGCGGGAAGTAGCGGAAGCGGCCGTGCACGATGCGGTCGGCGCCCATCGGCTCGGCCTCGAAGCGGCAGACCGTGGTGATCCGGTAGTCCTCGTGGCCGCGTGAGCCGAGGATGGCGATCTCGCTGATCCGGCGGGAGCCGTCGGCGTGCCGGGTGAGCTGGACCAGGCAGTCGACGGCGCTGTTGATCTGGTCCCGCAGCGCCTCGAAGGGGATCTTGACGTCCGACATGGAGGCCAGTGTCTGCAGCCGCATCAGGGCGTCCTCGGCGCTGTTGGCGTGGACGGTGGCGAGCGAGCCGTCGTGGCCGGTGGACATGGCCTGGAGCATGTCGAGGGTCTCGCCGCCGCGCACCTCGCCGACGATGATGCGGTCGGGGCGCATGCGCAGGGAGTTGCGCACCAGGTCGCGGATGGTGATGCGGCCCTTGCCCTCCACGTTGGGCGGCCGGGACTCCAGCCGGATGACGTGGGACTGCTGGAGCTGGAGTTCGGCGGCGTCCTCGACGGTGATGATCCGCTCCCCGTCGGGGATCAGTCCGGAGAGCGCGTTGAGCAGGGTGGTCTTGCCGGCGCCGGTCGCGCCGGAGACCACCACGTTGAACTTGGCGCGGACCAGTCCGGCCAGCAGCATCAGCATCTGCTCGTCGAGTGTGCCCATGCCGATCAGCTCGGCCAGGGTGTAGGCGCGCGGGAAGCGGCGGATGGTGAGCGTGGCGCCGTTCAGGGCGAGCGGCGGGATGATGACGTTGACCCGCTCGCCGGACGGCAGCCGGGCGTCGACCATCGGATTGGACTCGTCCACGCGGCGGTTGACGGTGGAGACGATCCGCTCGATGGTCTGCATCAGCTGCTCGTGGGAGGCGAACCGCACGGGGAGCAGCTCGACCCGGCCGGAGCGCTCGACGTAGACCTGGTCCGGGCCGTTGACCATGATCTCGGTGATCGAGGCGTCCTCCAGCAGCGGCTCCAGGACCCCCAGGCCGAGCGCCTCGTCGACCACCCGGCGGATGAGCTGGGCGCGTTCGGCCGTCGACAGCACCGGGCCCTCGCGGCTGATGATGTGGCCCAGTACCCGCTCCAGCCGCGAGCGGCGCTCGGCCGCGGCCAGCGAGGACATCTCGGCGAGGTCGATCTCCTCCAGCAGCTTGGCGCGGTAGAGGGCGACCATATGGCTGTCCTGGCGCGCCTCGCCGGCCGGTTCGGGGGCGACGATCCTGCTCTTGAGGCTCATCTCCGGGGTGCTCCTGGTGCGTTTCGTGCCACGGGTACTCCTGGTGCTCCTTCGTGCAGACGCGCTGCGCCGGGTGTCTCGGGGCGGGGCATGGTGGCGCTGCGGCGGGCGGAGCCGAAGTCGACGCCGGGGATGAGGGAGGGGATCCGCACGGTCGCGGTCGCCCGGACCGCACCGCCCGAGCCGCCCACGGTGATCGACGCGTCGTCGGCGACCCAGCCGGACATCGCGGCCCGGCCGGCGGTCTGCGGATCGCTCTCGCGGTCGGCCCGGTCCATCGAGGCGGTACGGGCCGCGGCGCGCGCTCCGGTGCCGGCCTGCTGGACGGCGTACGCCGCCAGGCCCAGCTGGACCACGGCCAGCGCGACCAGCAGCAGGATCGGCAGGAAGCCGAGGAACTCGATGGACACCTGGCCCCGGTCGCGGCCGTGGCCGCGCAGCCGGGCGGCACGGCGCGGGCGGGCCACCACGCGCGGGCGGCGGCCGGGGGTGCGTGCGGCGCTCATCCTCGGTCCTCCTTCGCGGCGCCGGCCGTGCCGGTGACCGTCCACGGGAAGTCGCCCGCGCCGGGGAAGAGCACCGGGACCTTGATCCGGACCGTGGCCTTCCACAGGCCGGACCCGCTGCCGCAGGAGGTCGAGGCGCCGGCCCGCCAGGCGGACGGCAGCTGGTCCTCGGCGGCGGTGCGGCAGGCGCCCGCGCCGCCGCCCTCCGTGGCGGTGGCGGCCCGCGCGCCCCGGTCGGCGGAGTGCGCGGCGAGCGAGTAGGTGTAGCCGACCAGCACGAACTGCCACAGCAGGGCGAGCACCAGCAGGATCAGCGGGAGCAGCCCCAGGAACTCCACGGAGACCTGCCCGCGGTCGTTGCCGCCCAGGGGGCGCCGCACCGCTCAGCCCTCCTCGTACGGGCCGGCCGGATCGAACGGCCCGGGGCCCCCGGCCGCCGCGGCCGGCCCCCGCCGCGCGCCGAACCGGGTGCCGGACCCCGACCCGGCCCCGGACGCGGACCCCGAGGCCGGACCCGGACCCGTCCCGGAACCGGGAGCCGCCCCCGCCGTGAGGGCCTTGCGCTTGCGCCCGGTCAGCGACGGACGCGCCCGATGGCTGCCCCGCCCCTGCCGCGCGGCCGGTGACTCCACCAGCCCCAGCTCGCCGGCCAGCGCCCACAGCGCCTGCTTGACCGTCGACCGGCCGTCCAGGTCCTGCATCCGGCCGGCGTCGACGCAGGGCTGCAACTCCTTGAAGGCGGCCGGGACATGGGTGCGGGCCACGTGGGTGCCGGTGGCCTTGGCGACCAGCGGCGGCTGGATCTCGGTGCCGCGGGTGAGGCGGTTGACCACCGTCGTGGTGTCCTCGGCCTTGCGGATCTGCAGCCGGTCCCACAGCCGCACCTGCCGCTTGGCGGCGCGTACGGCCACCACGTCCGGGGTGGTCACCAGCAGGGCGGTGTCGGCGAGTTCGACGGCGGCGGCGTTCGCGGACTGCATCTGGGAGCCGCAGTCGACCAGCACCACCTCGTAGCGGGAGCGCAGGGCGCCGATGATCTGGCGGGCCGCGCGGTCGTCGACCTCCTCGCCGCGCTCGCCCTCCTCCGGGGCCAGCAGCAGCCCCAGCCCCGTGTGGTGGTCGTGCACCGCGTCCTGGAGCACCCGTACGGAGATGTCCTGGATGCCCGCCAGGTCGACGACCGAGCGGCGGAACTGGACGTCCAGGTAGGAGGCGACGTCGCCGGACTGCAGGTCGAGGTCGACCAGCGCGACGCTGCGGCCCGCGGCCCGCGCGGCCAGCGCCAGCTGCACCGCGGTGACCGTCGTGCCGACCCCGCCCTTGGCGCCGGTGACGGTCACCAGCGTTCCGGCCGGCCCGGGGGCGGCCTCCGGGCCTCCCCCCAGGTGGACCCGTACGCCCGCCGACCACTGGGCGGCGGCCTGCACCCGGGCGGCCAACTCGTCGTATCCGAGCGGCAGTCCCACGATGCCGCGGGCGCCGGCGTCCATCGCCGCGGAGAACAGCGCGGGCCCGGCGTCCGTGGTGATCAGCACGACGCCGACCGCGGGGAAGCGCAGCGCCACCTCGCGGATCACCTCCAGCGCCGGTGTCGGGCCGATCCGTTCATGGACCAGCACGACCTCGGGGAGCGCCTCGACGGCCGGGGGCCCGCCGGCGGCGGACGGGGCCTGGCCCGCCGGCGGGGCCCCGCCGCTTCCGGCGGCGGCGCCGGCCAGGGCGTCGATCAGCGCGGCGGAGTCGGCGACGGCGGGGGCGGGTTCGGCGTCCGGCAGCTGGTCGAGCAGCGAGGACACCGCGCGTGCGGCGTCCGGGTCGCCGATCGCGGCGAGGATGCGGATGGTCACCTGAGCCTCCCGGTCACTTGTCGCCGTCGAGGGTGTAGGTGCGCTGGCCGGGCGGGATGGCGGCCTCGTTGCCCGGGGCGAGCAGGGCGAGCCGTACGTGGGAGGCGAAGGACTCGGCGTACGCGACCCGTTGGGCGTCCTTGGTGTCCAGCGCGAAGGTGATCGGGACGGCCTCGCCGGCCTGCCGGCCGGTGGTGGTGTCCCCGGGATCCTTGGCCTCCAGGGGCGTCAGCTTGCCGACGTCGATGACCTGGGCGCCGGCGACGATGACCTTGGAGACCGGCTTGTCCTCGGGGCGCTTGCCCTCGAAGGTGGCGTAGATGTTCACCCGGGCACCGGGGTTGATCTTGCCGGCCACTCCCGTGGCGGCGTCGATCATGATGGCGATCTCCTGCTGCCCGGGCTTCAGCGCGGGCCGCTCGACGATCATGTCGACCTGGAGCAGCGAACCCTTCTTGAGCGGGGTCACCGCGATCTTGCCGCTGACCTTGTCCAGGTCGGTCACGGCGGTCGGCGGCAGCCAGCGCTGCGGCATCGTCACCTTTTCGAACTGCCCGGGATCCAGCGGTTTATAGGCCGCGACATCCGTCCTGAGCCGGTACGCGGTCTTTTCGGGGCCGACCTTGGACTCGACGTTCTTGATCACCGACAGTACGCCGACGAACGCGCCGACCGCGCACAAGAGCGACAGGAGCAGCAGGATCACTCCGCGGCGCTGACGTGAGTTCATGGGGCAGGGACCTCGATCGGGACGGGGGGCGGGGCGGGCGGTCGTCGTGGGTGGGGGCGGGCGGGCGCGCGGCGGGGATCAGCGCACGCGGGCCACCGTCCGCGGGGCGCCGGGGACTTCGTGGTGGGCGGACAGGTCGGGGTGACCGGGCGGGTCGGGAGGGCCGGTGAAGTCGGGGTGGCCGGGCAGGTCCCAGCGGCCGGGGGCACCGGGGCCGTCGCATGCGTAGGGGTTCCCCGGCACGGGGCGTCCGGACCCGTAGGGGTTTCCCGGAACTCCGCCTCCCGGACCGCCCGTTGCGGCACCCGGTCCGCGGACGTCCAGCCGGCCGGGTCCGGTGCCGCCGCCGGGCGCACCGCCCCGTACGCCCGTGACGCCGGGCACCCCCGACGGGGCCACCGGGGACAGTCCGCGCTGCGTCCACGGCGCGGGCGGCTGCCCGGATTCCGCGGCCGGCTCCTGGGCGGGCTCCGGCTGTGCGGGGGTGGCCGGATCCGGCGCGGCGGCCGGATCCGGCGCCGCTATGGCCGCGGGGTGACGACCGGAGGAGCCGCCCCGTGCGGCCCGGTCCCGTGCCAGCGGCGCCGCGCAGAACGCGCAGTGGTCGCCGAGGACCTCCAGGCCGCACCAGCCGCACTCCGCGCGCCGTACCGACGCCACCAGTTGGCGCAGCACATACGGATCGGGGATGGCCGCGGCGAACTCGATCAGCTTCTGGGTCCCCCACCACCGGGCGGACTCGGCGGGCAGCCGCTCCTCGTAGGCCGCCTGCACCTGCCAGGCCGGGGCGAGCGACGCGGTCACCCACTCCGCGGTGAGCTGGCCGCGGGCGACCGCGAGGTGGGTGGCGAATCCGGGAGCCGGCAGCCCGGCCTCGGTGCTGTGCCGGTCCAGATGCAGCAGCTGCGGCTCGGGGTTGGCCAGCACCGCGAAGTGCGCGCCGGGCAGCCAGGACTTCATGTGGGAGCGCAGATCGACCTCGACCCGGTCCAGGCCGCTGACGCTGCCCAGCAGCGCGCCCGCGTGGATGTAGTGGCTCAGCAGCCGCGCCGAACTGGCCAGCACGCCGGGGCTGAAGCCGCACAGCGACAGCTGCCGCAGCTGCCGGGCGAGCAGCGCCACGCCCAGCGGCGGCAGGGACACCGGCACGATGGCGACCCGGTCGCTCTCCAGGACGGCGCGCAGGGTGTGCAGCCGGCGGACGTGCTCGGGCGGACAGGCGGAGGAGTACAGCGCGACGAGGTGGCCGTGGTGCTCCAGCACCGCGGCGAGTTCCGTCAGCGCGTCGTCCAGCGGCTGCAGCCGCGGCGCCTGGAGGACGACGGCGGCGGGGGTCTGCCGGTCGGTCGCCGGCAGCGCGAGGTCAGGGCTGGTGACTGCAATCGCGGTCGGCACGTCGCTCCCCCACTCCCTTTGGCCTCCGGGGGTCCCGGGACCGCGGATCGGCACAGCTCTGCGCCATAGGCGCCATACGCTCAGCACTTTATCCACAGAGATACGCCCCAGAGAACACGTTCTGGGCTACTCGTCATCACGAGCACCCCACAGGGAAATAGCGCATACCCCCCGAGCGACGGCTGCGCGAACACCGGCCCGCGTCCAGGGCCTTGACAGGCGCAATGGTCTGGACCACCTTGTACGGCAAGCGCAGGGGCCCCTGAATGCGCATCCGCACCACTCCCCCCAACTTCCCCCCCACTCGGAGGCAGTCGTGGTTCGCGCACGATCAGGAAGAGTCACCAAGCGGCTGCTGGCCGGACTGGCCGCCGCCGTACTGGCCTCGGCCGGCGCCCTCGTGGCCGGCACCGCCAACGCGGCCGAGGACCGCCCCGCCCCGGCCCCGCCCGCCGCACCCGCCGCCGTCCCCGCGCACGCCCTCACCGGCTACTGGCAGAACTTCGACAACGGCGCCACGGTGCAGAAGCTCAAGGACGTCGACGACGCCTACGACATCATCGCGGTCTCCTTCGCCGACGCGACCGACCGGCCGGGCGCCGTCACCTTCCACCTGGACCCGGCCGTCGGCTATGGCTCGGTCGACGACTTCAAGGCGGACATCAAGGCCAAGCAGGCCGCCGGCAAGTCGGTGGTCGTCTCCGTCGGCGGCGAGAAGGGCGCGGTGTCCGTCAACGACGACGCCTCGGCGAAGAACTTCGCCGACTCCGTCAACGCGCTCATGGACGAGTACGGCTTCGACGGCGTCGACATCGACCTGGAGAACGGCCTCGACTCGACCTATATGACCAAGGCGCTCAAGGCCGTGCACGCCGCGCACGGCGACGTCGTGGTGACCATGGCACCGCAGACCATCGACATGCAGTCACCGCAGAACGAGTACTTCAAGACGGCGCTGGCCATCAAGGACTTCCTGACCGTCGTCAACATGCAGTACTACAACAGCGGTTCGATGAACGGCTGCGACGGCAAGGTCTACGCACAGGGCACGGTCGACTTCCTGACCTCGCTCGCCTGCATCCAGCTGGAGGGCGGTCTCGACCCCTCGCAGGTCGGCATCGGCGTCCCGGCGTCCTCGAAGGCGGCGGGCAGCGGATACGTGGCACCGGGCGTCGTCAACGCCGCGCTGGACTGCCTCACCAAGGGCAGTGGCTGCGGCTCCTTCAAGCCGTCGAAGACGTACCCGGGGCTGCGCGGCGCGATGACCTGGTCGACCAACTGGGACGCCGCGAACGGCGGTGAGTTCGCCGGCCAGGTGGGCGGCCACGTCCACGGCCTGCCGTAGAGCGCCACCCCCCACAGCCAGGTCCCGCGCACCGTGTGCCCGGGGCCTGGCTGCTCGCATGTCACGTCCCCGCGTCAGCTCACCTGCGGGTCGCCGCCGGCTTCGGCAGCTCGCATCCGGCGGCGCTCAGGTCCAGCTTGTTGCCGACGCCGAAGCACTTGGGGATGCCGTAGGTCTGCTGCGCGTAGTTGATGCCCTTGCGCACGGTGACCTCGCCGTTCTCGTCCACCTCACAGGGGTTGTTGACGGTGCACTTCTCACCGTCCTCGTTGCCCGTGTTGTTGATGGCCGCGACCTTGCCGGTGGCGGTGTCGACCACCGGGGAGCCGGAGGTCCCGCCGATGGTCTTGCACTCCGGGGTGTAGCGGACGGAGTCCTTCCAGGTCCAGTCGCCCTCCTTGAGGGTGGGCACGAACCCGTCGATGCTGCAGGAGTAGATCTTCTTCCAGTAGCCGGAGACCACGCTGATCGCGGCGCCCTTGGCCGGGTGCTCGGTGGCCAGCTCCAGCGGCTTGATCCCGTACTTCTGCTCGATCTCGGCGTAGGTCGAACCGGTCTCGTAGAGCGAGACGTCGGTGTCGGTCATCGTGGCGTACGCGACCTTGGTGGCCTTGATCGTGCCCAGCTCACCGGCCGACTTGTCGAGCAGGGTGAAGCTGCGGCGGGACGGCTGGTCGACGACGACCTCGCCCGCGCCGGGCATACCGCTTTCCAGGCAGTGGCCGTTGGACATCACCAGGGCCGGGTCGTTCTCCTGCGAGGTGGGCATCTTGACCACCGAGCCGGAGCAGTTGCTCAGCGCGACGGTGCCGGCGAAGTCCACCGCCTTGGCCTTGTGGTGCGCGCGGTGGTGCGATGCCCGGTCGGGCGCGGCGTGGGCCGTTCCGACGGTGCCCGTCAGGGCTGCGGCTCCCAGCACGGCCGTGGCCAGGGTGCCGACGAGAGGTCTGTTCATGTGGGGGTCCTCTCAGCTTCTGTCTCCGAACGCCCCTGCGGGCCTTCGGATTTGTCGTGCGCATTGTGAGTGCCACGACGCCGCGAGGCAATCAATTTCCCGGAAACGACGGCAAGTTGACGGATTCGACGGTCGGCTCCGATCGCCCGGTCCACCGCAGATATGGCCAGCCCGCACCTTGACCCAGCCATGCCAAGCCTCAACACTGACGCCGTCGCTTCGACTCACACCCCCCACAGGAGACCGCATGCGACCACGAATACGCGGCGGACGCACGACCGTCCTCGCCGCACTCCTCTCCCTCGCGCTCGCCGGCCCGATCGCGGCCGCCGCCCAGGCGCAGAACCCCCCACCGGGCCAGCCCGCCGGCGCCGCACGCGCCGCCGAACGCCCCCACCAGTACGAGGTGACCGGCCCCGCGACCGCCGCGGCCCGCGCCGACCTCGCCACGACCGGCGTCAGCATCGACGAGGTCCACGCCCGGTCCGTCGTCGTCACCGCCGACCGGGCCCAGGCCGAGCTGGTCCGCCGGCTCGGCCACCGGGTGCGCCAGTTGCCCGACCCGCCGGGCGCCGCCAAGGGCACACCGCCGTCCCGCGTCAAGGACTTCCCGCAGGGCTACGCCGGTTACCACACCTACGACGAGGCCACGAAGGAGATCGACGGCCTCGTCGCCAAGTACCCGGAGATCCTCAGCAAGCAGAAGATCGGCACCTCCCACGAGGGCCGGGACATCCTGGCCCTCAAGCTCAGCAAGAACGTCACCAAGGACGAGAAGGAACCCGAGGTCCTCTTCACCGCCCACCAGCACGCCCGCGAGCACCTCACCGTCGAGATGGCCCTCTACCTCCTGGGCGAGTTCACCTCGAAGTACGGCTCCGACGACCGCGTCACCAAGATGCTCGACTCCCGCGAGATCTGGATCATCCCGGACCTCAACCCCGACGGCGGCGAGTTCGACATCGCCTCCGGCGACTTCGCCATGTGGCGCAAGAACCGCCAGCCCAACGCCGGGTCCAACGAGGTCGGCACCGACCTCAACCGCAACTGGGACTTCAAGTGGGGCTGCTGCGACGGCTCCTCCGGCGACCCGGGCGACGAGACCTACCGCGGCCCCTCCGCCGCCTCGGCCCCCGAGGTGAAGGTCGTCTCGGACTTCGTCCGCGGCCGCGTCGTCGGCGGTGCCCAGCAGATCAAGACCGCCATCGACTTCCACACCTACAGCGAACTCGTCCTGTGGCCCTTCGGCTTCACCCACGACGAGACCGGTCCCGGCATGACCCAGGACGACCACGACGCCTTCGCCGCCATCGGGAAGAAGATGGCCGCCTCCAACGGCTACACCCCCGAGCAGTCCAGCGAGCTCTACATCACCGACGGCTCGATCGACGACTGGCTGTGGGGGGATCAGAAGGTGTTCGCCTACACCTTTGAGCTCTATCCGTCATCCGCCGGGGGCGGTGGGTTCTATCCCCGGGATTCGGTGATCCAGAAGCAGACGTCTCGTAACCGAGAGGCGGTGCTTCAGCTACTGGAGACTTCGGACTGTCCGTATCGCGCGATCGGCAAGGAAGAGCAGTACTGCAAGGCCGGTTGATCGTTCGACGCACACCGGGGGTGCCCAGGAAGACCGGGCACCCCCTTCTGATTTTTCTGCGTAACCCGTTCGACTTCGGCTCGTTAGTTCGATCAAAGAGGGGGCGAGCGGCTGAGATGAAGGCGGACACGGGGCGGAAGTACCGCGCATACCCGACACCGGAGCAGGACGAGATCCTGACGAGGTGGGGACATCATGCGCGGGCGTTGTGGAACCTTGCCCTTGAGCACAGGATGATGATCGGCCGAAAGCACGATGGCAATTCCTGGGTCTGGTCTACCGAACAATGCGTGCTGCTCACGGAGATTCGCAACGATCCTGATGAGTCCATCAACTGGATCCAGGAACTTCCCGCATCAGCCGGCCAGCAAGTTCTGCGGCAGCTCGATCAAGCATTCAAGAACATGGCCAACCCGGTCCATCCTGCCGGGCACCCGATCTTCAAGCGCCGAGCCTCACACATGAGCGTTTCATTCCCCGGCCAAAAGCTGGCTGTCCGGAAGATCAGTCATCGCTGGGCCGAGGTGCGTATCCCGAAGCTGGGTTGGCTCAGGTTCCGCTTTTCACGCCCCTTCGGTGGTGCCTGGCGGTCTTGCACAGTATCCCGCCACGGCTTGCAGTGGCATGTGTCCTTCGGCGTCAGCACCGGTGGCACCCGTGCCGCCCCGAACGGGAAAGCGGGGTGTGGTGTTGACTTCGGCATCGCCGTTTCCGCTTGGGTCTCCACGGAAACGAAGCCCCGAATCATGCCTCTGAGCCTCAACCGCGGCGAGCGACTACGTCTGAGAGCCCTGGAGCACCGCAAGGCTCGTCAGATCACCTGCGCCAGGAAGTACAACGGAGGGAAGTACAGCAACCGTCTGCGCAAGACCATCAGCCACATCGCTGCGCTCCATGCTCGGCAGGCCCGGCGCCGCTTGGACTTCACGCACAAACTCACCACCGATCTCGCCAAGAACCACGGCTTCGTCGGAATCGAGGATCTGCGCGTGTTGAATATGACGAAGAGCGCGAAGGGAACAGTAGCCGAGCCCGGCAAGGGAGTCGGCCGCAAATCTGGTCTCAATCGTGCCATCCTCGACAACGTTCCTGGCGAGCGCAGGCGCCAACTGATCTACAAAACAGCTAGGTACGGTTCTGAGCTCCGGCTCGTTGCACCACATGGCACATCGCAGACCTGCCCTGAGTGCGGGCAGCGGGATCCGAGAAGCCGCGTCGGTTGTGGTCGGGAATTTGTCTGCGTTCATTGCGGGCACACCGATCACGCCGACAAGACCGCCTCGATCGAAATAGAGGCCCGTGCACGCCGGATGGGCGACACGGTTATCAAGAGCACGCGCAGTCCCGTTCGCGGGGCGAGGGGCCGGAAGATCGGCACCCGGTTGCGTGCAGCACCGGCCACTCACACCGGCTGAGTGGCCGGAATCCTCGCCACACCAGGCAAGGAGCACATCAAATCTCGAATGTGTAGGCCCGGAAGGACACACTTAGACGACCAGGCTCACCAGTGCGGCCACCGCGAAGCCCGCGACCGACAGCACCGACTCCAGCACCGTCCAGGACTTGAGCGTGTCGCGCTCGCTGATCCCGAAGTACTTGCTGACCATCCAGAAGCCGCCGTCGTTCACATGCGAGGCGAAGATCGACCCCGCCGAGATCGCCATGATGACCAGCGCCAGGTGGGCCTGCGACAGGCCCTGGCCCTCGACCAGCGGGACCACGATGCCGGCCGTCGTGACGATGGCGACGGTCGCCGATCCCTGGGCCACCCGCAGGGCCAGGGAGAGCAGGTAGGCCAGGACGATCACGGGCAGGCCCAGGTCGTGGAAGGTGTCGGAGAGGGCGGTGGCCACCTGGCTGCCCTTGAGCACGGCACCGAAGACGCCGCCGGCGCCGACCACCAGGACGATGTTGCCGACCGGCTTCAACGACGCGGTGGAGACCCGCTCCAGCGACGTGCGCGACCAGCCGCAGCGGATGCCCAGCAGGTAGTACGCCAACAGCAGGGCGAGGGTCAGCGCGACGAAGGGGTGGCCGAAGAACTCCACGACCGAGCGGCCCGTCGAGGGGGCCAGGGCGATGGAGGAGAAGGTCGCCAGGAGGATGAGCAGCAGGGGGGTGCCGATGATGGCGAGGACCGCGCCGAGCGCGACGGGCCGCTCGCGCCCGGTGGCGCCCGTGGCGCGCCGCTCGGCGGCGACGGCCTCCCTGGCCTCGGCCGCGGCCTCCACCATGTCCTGCGGGACCTCGACGAAGAGGCGCCTGCCGATCCAGGCGGCGTACGCCCAGGCCGCGAGCATGGCGGGGATCCCGCAGAGCACGCCCATGAGGATGACCCAGCCCAGGTCGACCTTGAACAGGCCGGCCGCGGCTACCGGTCCCGGGTGCGGCGGCAGGAAGGCGTGGGTCATCGACAGGCCGGCCAGCAGCGGCAGGCAGTAGAGGAGGACCGACCTGCCGGCGGGGGTCCGGTCCGCGCCGGGCTCGCCGGCTGCCTGCGGGAGCTTGGCGACGGCGTACACGATCGGGGCCAGGACGAAGATGCCGACGTCGAAGAAGACGGGGATGCCGAAGATCAGGCCCGTCGTCCCCATGGCCAGCGGGGCGCGCTTCGCGCCGAAGAGGCGGAGCAGGCGGGTGCTCAACACCTCGGCGCCGCCGGAGACTTCGAGGATCGCGCCGAGCATGGTGCCCAGGCCGATGATGATGGCGACGTGGCCGAGGATGCCGCCCATGCCGGTCTCGATCAGCGAGACGGCGTCGGACTTCTGCACCGTGCCGAAGAGTTCGGTGACGGAGAGGCCGGCGGCCAGGCCGACGGCGAGGGAGACACCGAGCAGGGCGACGAAGGGCTGCAGCCGGACCTTGATGATCAGAACGAGCAGGAGGGCGACGCCGAGGGCGGCGACCGTCAGCAGGCCCGCGGTGCCGGGTATCAGGGCGAGCAGGCCGCCGGTGTGCGGCGGGGTGGCCGGCGTGGGGGCGGGCGCGGCCGCGACGAACAGGGACATGAGGGGGGACCTCGTGATTCCGTGCGTCTTTCGGGGCAGGAGGGATCGCGGCACGGCACCCGATTGAGCGTGGCCGAGGGTGCCGTGCCGCGACGACGTACGGCTTGCGGGGTGTTCAGCGGTGCCCGCGCTGGGACGTCAGCCCAGGACCGCGAGGGCGTCGATCTCGATGAGCAGGCCCTCGGGGAGACCGACGTAGACGGTGGTGCGGGCGGCGGGGGCCGCGGTCAGGCCCTGCTCCTCGAAGTAGGCGTTGTAGAGCGCGTTCATCTCGGCGAAGTGGTCCACGTCGGTGAGGTAGACGCGGATCATCATCACGTCGTCCCAGGTGGCGCCGCCGGCTTCGAGGACGGCGTGGACGTTGGCGAGGGTCTGCAGGGTCTGCTCGCGCAGGGTGGGGCCGGCGGGCGTCGGGGGCTGCCCCTCGACGGCGGGCAGGAAGCCGACCTGGCCGGCGACCTGCAGGATGTTGCCCTTCTTGACGCCGTGGGAGAACGCCGCGGGCGGGGTGGTGTGGGTGGCCGGGGTGATCGCGGTCTTGTCAGTCATCATGCCTCCTTCGTGGATACCCCCACCTTTGGGTGGGGGAGGAAACGAAGCTCCCGCGTGAGCGGGGCAGGGGTGGCCGGATCGCCGTCAGGGCGATCCGGCGTACAGCGAAATTGCAGGTGAGGGGCACCGCGAAGATCGATCGGGGTCAACTGTCAGTGCTCCAAGATAGGTTCGGGTGCATGACGACAGAAGCGACCCCGGAGGCGTCCGGCTATTGCCGGTTCACCTACCGTCTGCGTCTGTCGTCCACGGCGCGCGCTGCCCTTGAGGTGGAGTGGGACCGGTTGCGCTGGGTGTGGAACGAGTGCGTCGCCAAGTCCAAGGCCGTGTACGCGCACAACCGGGCGACCGGCGAGAAGAAGACGTGCGGACCGGTACAGCTTGCGGCGATGCTGACCGAGGCACGCGCCCGTACGCCGTGGCTGCGCGAAGGCGCATGTGTGCCGCAGCAGCAGCTGATCCGCGACTTCGGCAAGTCCCGCGCCAAGGCGCTCAAGGACATCAAGGCCCGGTTGCCGATGCGACAGCGGGCCGGGATGCCGAAGTGCAAGAAGAAGCGCGAGGCGCTGCCGACCCTCGAATACACCCGTCGCGGCTTCCGGCTGATGGACGGCCGGCTGCACCTGGCCGGGGGGATCGTCGTGCGGCCGGTGTGGTCGCGTGAACTGCCCAAGCCGCCCTCGTCGGTGCGCGTGTACCGGGATGCGGTCGGGCACTGGTGGGCATCGTTCGTCGTTCCGGCCGTGACCGAACAGCTGCCGGAGACCGGCCGTGTGATCGGGATCGACTGGGGCGTCAAGGAGACCGCCACCACCACATCCGACGCCCACGACCTCCCGCACGCCCAGCACGGGAAGACGGCCGCGCAGAAGCTCGCCAAGTACCAGCGGATGATGGCGAGGCGTAAGCCGAAGAAGGGGCAGCCCGGATCGAAGGGCTACCGCGAGGCGAAGCGGCAGGCCGCCAAGCTGCACCGCAAGGTCGCCGACCAGCGGCAGGACACGGCCCGCAAGTGGGCCAAGTCCGTGGTTCGTGACCATGACTCCCTGGCGGTGGAGGACTTCCGACCGCGCTTCCTCGCCAAGACCACCATGGCGCGCAAGGCCGCCGACGCAGCGATCGGCGTCACCAAGAGAGCCCTGATCGCGCAGGCCCGTAAGCACGGCCGCACCCTGTACCTGGTCAACCCCGCGCACACCACGATGGACTGTGCGCACTGCGGAGCGAGAGCCGAGCACCGCCTACCTCTTTCCGAGAGAACGTACACGTGCACCGCGTGTGGAACCGTGTCCCCACGGGACAAGAACTCCGCGCGCGTGATGCTCGTCCGGGCTGGTCTCGTACCCGGCTAGTGCTGATCTTGTAAGCCCTGCCACCTGCTAGGTGTCAGGCGAAGTGAGCTAGGAATCCCCCTCGTTCACGAGGGGGAGGAGTCAATCGGTGTCCTTCACTGGAGTCTTGCCGGAGTACTCCCGGCTGATCGCCTCGGCGGTGCGGCGCAGCAGCGGGAGCAGTGCGAGGAGTTCGTCGGCGCTGACGACGACATTCGGTGCGGAGACCGACATGGCGGCGACGGTCCGCCCGTCCGCGCCGCGGATGGGCGCCGCGACGCAGTTGATGGACTCCTCGTGGCCACCGAGGTCGGTGGCCCAGCCCTGTTCGCGGACCTTGGCCAGTTCGGCGAGGAAGGCCGTGGCGTCGGGGGTCGAACGGGACGTGTAGCGGGGGTAGTCGAGCTTCTCCGCGAGGGCGCGGCGCTCGGGCCCGGGCAGGTCGGCGAGGAGCAGCTTGGCCACGGCGGCGACCGTTATCGCCACGGGCTTGCCGATCCGGGAGTACATCCGGACCGGGTAGCGGCTCTCGACCTTGTCGATGTAGAGGACCTCGTTCTCCTCGTGGACGGCGAGGTGGACGGTGTGTCCGCACTTCTCGTTGAGTTCGACGAGGTGGGGGTGGGCGATCTCGCGTACGTCGAGGTTCTCGACGGCCTGCTGGGCCAGCGCGAAGAGCCGGGCGCCGAGGCGGTAGCGCTGGTCGGGCTGGCGGTGGACGAGCCCGTGCTCGTGCAGGGTGCGCAGCAGGCGCAGCGCGGTGGACTTGTGCACGCCGAGTCGGTCGGCGACCTGCCCCAGGTCGGCGGGTCCCTCGGCGAGCAGCGGCAGGATGCTCAGCGCGCGGTCGACGGTCTGACTCATGGCGTGGATACCTCCTCGGCGGCCCGCTCGTCGGCTGTCGTGGCGTTCGTCCAGCCGGGGCCGAGGTGCAGTGTCTCCCAGGCCGTGGTGCCGAGGGCGGCGAGGCGGTCGGCGTGCGCGCGGGAGGGGGGTGGTGCGAGGTCACCGGGGACGGTGAGGACCGCGGCGGCCCACAGGTGGCCGTGGCGCACGCGGGCGGGGACGGGCAGGCCGCGGAGGGTGGCGGAGAGGTATCCGGCGGCGAAGGCGTCGCCCGCGCCGACGGCGGCGACCACGTCGACGCGCGGGGCGGGCTCGGTGTGCCGGCCGCCCCGCTCGTAGACGACCGCGCCCGCGGCGCCGCGCTTGACGATGAGGGTGGCGGGCTCGGGCAGCGCCTCGCGCAGGGCGTCCGGGCCGCCGGTGATGCCCCAGGCGGCGGCCGCCTCGTCCTCGCCGACGAAGACCAGGTCGGCGCCGCGGGCGAGGTCGAGTAGGACGCGGGCGTCGTCGGCGCGCTGCCACAGGCCGGGCCGGTGGTTGACGTCGAAGGAGACGAGCGGGCGGCCGGCGGCGGGGCGGGGGGCGGTCAGGGCGCGCAGCAGGCCCAGGCAGTCGGCGGAGAGCGCGGCCGTGATGCCCGTCAGGTGCAGCACCCGGCCGGCGCGGATCGCGGCCAGGTCCATGGTGGCGGCGGACATGGCGGAGGCGGCGGAGCCCGCCCGGTAGTAGGCGACCTCATGGCCGTCGGTGGCGCGGTCGCCTGCCGTGCGGAAGTAGACGCCGGTCGGGCGCAGCGGGTCGCGCCGGGCGAAGGAGACGTCGACGCCGCAGTCGGCGATGGCGGTGAGCAGGTGGTCGCCGAAGCCGTCGGCGCCGACGCGGGAGATCCAGCGGGCGGTGTGGCCGGCGCGGGCGAGGGTACAGGCGACGTTGGATTCGGCGCCGCCGATGGCGCGGTCGAAGGACGGCACGTCGGCGAGCCGCCCGGGGCGGCTGGGCAGGAAGGTGACCATGGACTCGCCGAGGCAGACGACGTCGGCGTCCGGGGCGGGGGCGCCGTCCGGGGCGGTGCTGCCGCCGTCGTTCGAGGACCTGGTCACGATCGGTTGCGCTCCTTCGCTGGGCGGCTCGTTCGGGCGGGTTTCCGGGGCGGCGTGCCGCCGCGTGTCCGGCCGCTTCCGGGCCGTGTTCCGCGCCATTGACCGGGCGATGGCTCGGATGTTAGACAGCTGTAAGCGATATGCGCAATGAGTGTTGCAGAGAGTGCAACAAGATCTTGAGGAGGCCCCATGGCCGGCGAGCGGCTCACGCAGGGACTCGGGGAACTCGCGGACGAACGGGTCGACCACCGCTTCAAGGGCCTCCCCCCGGACGCCGAGGGACTGACCGTCGGCGAGCTGGCCGCCGAGCGCCGCAACCTGTTCACCGGCGGGTTCACCACCCCCGTCCTGGCCCTGGCCGCCGACTCGGTCGAGCACAACCTGGCACTGATGGAGACGTACGCCACCCGGCACGGGTTGGCCTTCGCCCCGCACGGAAAGACCTGCATGGCGCCGCAGCTCTTCGCCCGCCAGCTGGAGCACGGCGCCTGGGGCATCACCGCGGCCGTCCCCCACCAGGCCCGGGTCTACCGCACCTTCGGCATCCAGCGGATCTTCCTGGCCAACCAGGTCGTGGACCCCGCCGCGCTGCGCTGGCTGGCCGGTGAACTGGCCGCCGACCCGGACTTCCGCTTCACCTGCTACGTCGACTCGCTGCGCGGCATCGAGCTGATGGACGTGGCGCTGCGGGAGGCCGGGGCCGTCCGCCCGGTGGACGTGGTCGTCGAGCTGGGCGCCGGCGAGGGCGCGCGGACCGGTGTCCGCACGGAGGCCGAGTGCCTGGAACTCGCCGACGCCATCGCGGGCGTGGACACCCTGCGCCTGGTGGGCGTCGCGGGGTACGAGGGCGAGGTGCCCGACGCCGACACCGAGCGGGTGACCGCCTGGCTGCGCCGGCTGGTGGCGCTGGCCGTGGAGCTCGACAAGGCGGGCCGGTTCGCCGACCTCGACCAGATCGTGGTCAGCGCCGGCGGCAGCGCCTGGTTCGACGCGGTCGCCGAGGTCTTCGCGGCCCTCCCCGAGCTGTCCGCGCCGGTCCTGAAGCTGCTGCGCTCGGGCGCGTACGTCAGCCACGACGACGGCCACTACCGCAAGCTCACGCCCTTCAACCGCATCCCCCAGGAAGGCGCCCTGCAGCCCGCCTTCCTGCTGTGGGCGCAGGTCGTCTCCCGTCCCACGCCCGAGCAGGCGTTCCTCAACGCGGGCAAGCGCGACGCGGCGTACGACCTGGACCTGCCGCGCGCCCAGGTCGTACGGTCCGGCCGGGACGGCACCGAGCGGCCGGCCGACGGGCTCACCGTCACCAAGCTGTCCGACCAGCACGCGTGGCTGGCCACCGAGCGCTCCGGCGACGTGGAGGTCGGCGACTGGGTGGGACTGGGGCTGTCGCACCCCTGCACCTCCTTCGACAAGTGGCAGCTCATCCCGCTGGTCGAACGGGACGGAACGGTCACGGACTTCATCCGCACGTTCTTCTAGGGGGCCGGTGGTGGATGACCTCGTCATCCGGGACGCGGAGGTGGTGGACGGCAGCGGCGCGCCCTCCTACCGCGCCGACGTGGTGGTCGACGGCGGCCGGATCGTCTCGATCGTCAAGGAGGCCGCGGCGGCGGGCTGCCAGCGCCCCACCGCCCGGCGGGAAATCGACGCCGAGGGCCTGGTCCTCTCCCCCGGCTTCATCGACATGCACGCCCACAGCGACCTCGCGCTGCTGCGCGACCCCGACCACAGCGCGAAGGCCGCGCAGGGCGTGACCCTCGAAGTGATCGGCCAGGACGGGCTGTCGTACGCGCCGGTCGACGACCGCACGCTCGCCGAGGTGCGCCGCGCGATCACCGGCTGGAACGGCTACGGCGAGGGCGAGGTCGACTTCGCCTGGCGGTCGGTCGGCGAGTACCTGGACCGCCTCGACCACGGCTTCGACGGCCGCGGCATCGCGGTGAACGCCGCGTACCTGATCCCGCAGGGAACGGTCCGGATGCTCGCCGTCGGCTGGGAGGACCGCGCGGCGACGCCCGAAGAGCTGGCGCGGATGCGGCAGTTGGTCGCCGAGGGCATGGCGCAGGGCGCGGTCGGCATGTCCTCCGGGCTCACCTACACGCCCGGCATGTACGCCGACGACGCCGAACTCACCGAGCTGTGCCGGGTGGTGGCGGAGTACGGCGGCTACTACTGCCCGCACCACCGCTCCTACGGGGCGGGCGCCCTGGAGGCGTACCAGGAGATGATCGCCCTCACCCGCGAGGCGGGCTGTGCGCTGCATCTGGCGCACGCCACCATGAACTTCGGCGTCAACGAGGGCCGCGCGCCCGAACTGCTGTCCCTCCTGGACGCCGCGCTGGACGCCGGCGCGGACATCACCCTCGACACCTACCCCTACACCCCCGGCTGTACGACGCTGGTCGCGATGCTGCCGAGCTGGGCCGGCGAGGGCGGCCCGGAGGCGGTGCTGGCCCGTCTGCGCGACGAGGCGACGGCCGAGCGGATCCGGCACGTCATGGAGGTGGCGGGCGCGGACGGCTGCCACGGCGTGCCCATCGACTGGGAGACCATCGAGATCTCCGGAGTCTCGGACCCCGCCCTGGCCGGCCACGTCGGCCGGACCGTCGCGCGCACCGCCGCGGAACGCGGCGAGGAGCCCTGGACGACCGCCCGCCGCCTGCTCCTCGACGACCGCCTCGGTTCGACGATCCTCCAGCACGTCGGCCATGAGGACAACGTCCGCCGGATCATGCGCCACCGGGTGCACACCGGCGGCAGCGACGGCATCCTCCAGGGCGACAAGCCGCATCCGCGGGCGTACGGCACCTTCCCGCACTACCTCGGCCGTTACGTCCGCGAGACGGGCGTGCTGTCGCTGGAGGAGTGCGTCGCCCATCTGACGGGCCGCCCGGCCGCCCGGCTGCGGCTGCCCGACCGGGGCCTGGTGCGCGAGGGCCACCGCGCCGACCTGGTCCTCTTCGACCCGGCCACGGTCGCGGCGGGGTCGACCTTCGACGCCCCCCGCACGCTGCCGACCGGCATCCCGCACGTCCTGATCGACGGCCGGTTCGTGATCGAGGACGGGCGGCGCACGGAGGTGCTGGCGGGGCGGACGGTACGGCGGACGGCCGTCCGCCGCTGACGGTCACAGCGAGGGGAACCACCCGGTCTGCGACAGTGACCCCTGCCGGGGCGGCTTCCGGTCACGCGGCGGGGCCTGCTCCGCGGCCCGGCTCTGCAGGGCGTGCAGCACCAGTTCGCGCAGCTCCTGCTCGTTGTTGGTGAGCGAGGCGCCCAGCTCGGCGGCCCGCTCCTCGCGTTCGGCGGACCGCCGGATGGTGAAGAAGACCACCGGGCCGTCGTAGTGGCCGTCCTCCTTGAGCCGCCGCACCATCTCGAAGCCGGCGGAGTGGTCCGTGCCCCGGCTGATGTCGGAGACCAGCAGGTCGGGGGCGCGGTTGCGGAGCGCCTGCACGGCGGCGGCGCTCTTGGGCACATGGCTGACCTGGGCCCCCAGGCCCTCCAGCACCTCGCGCACCACGGCCTTGCGGTCCGGCTGGTCGTCGACCCACAGGACGTCGAAGGCCGGCGCGGCCGGGTACGGAGCCGGGTACGGGGCCTGCTGCGGGTACCCGCCCTGCGGGTAGGCCCCCTGCGGCACCGGGGACGGCTGCCCCGGCGTCCGGCCCTGCTGCGGCATCTGTGGCGGCATCTGCTGCGGCGGCGCCCCGTAGCCGCCGTACGGCTCGTCGCCCGGCCACGCCAGCGGCGGGCCGAACCCGGTGGCGTAGCCGTCCACGCGCGACCCCAGCCCCTGCCACACCGGGGCCCACTCCTGGGACATCCGGGTCGGCTCCGCACCCGGACCCAGCGGGCCCTCGCGCAGCCGCCGCAGCAGCAGCGCGGCGTCCGGGCGGGCGGTCAGCTCGTCCACCAGGGAGGTGAAGGCCGGATTGACCACCAGGTCCGGGAACTCGTTGGGCAGTTGGCGCTCCAGGACGGCCAGCACCTCGTCGCCGCCCGCGCCGAGCGGCTGCGGCAGCACCAGGTCGTAGCGCGCGAGGAAGTCCCGTACGGGGGTCTCCTCCCCCGGGGCGCCCGCGGGCGCCAGCAGCGTGCGCCGCACCTCGCGGTAGGTCCGGAACTCGGCCACCACATCGCCGTCGACGGTGCCCGACGGGCCGGTCATCATGCGGTAGAAGTCGGGGTAGAAGTACTGCAGCAGCAGCGTCCTGATCACCGCGTCCGGCCCGAAGTCGCGCCAGACGGGGTTGAGCGTGGCCTCCAGGACGAAGCCGTTGACCAGGCGCTTGATGCGGCGCGGGTTGCGGTCCGAGCGCTGCGCCAGCAGGTCGACCAGGGCGTCGTCGAGCAGCGGCTCGATGCCGGCGGTCCGTGCGCACCAGCGGATGTAGTCCTTGACGCCGTGGTTGTCGGCGGCCGGGATCCGGTAGCTGGTCTGGAAGATCTTCTCCATGAACGCCGAGCCGGCCGGCGACAGATCGCGCAGCAGCCCGTTCGGCCCGAGCGCCGAGCGGTCGCAGCCGATCACGAACGCCAGCCCCGGCACGTCCAGATAGACCTTCACCGCCTCGCAGACGGCCAGCACCGTCTCCTCCGAGCAGCGGTCGAGGTCGTCGATGAAGACCACCAGGAGCCGGCGGGGCCGGAACTCGGCGGTCTCGGACCACTCCTGGACCAGGTCGCCGATCGCGCCCCGCATCTCGTTGCGGGCCTGGGAGTCGACGGACAGGCTCTTCCACAGCTCGTCGACCAGGCCGGCCACCCCCAGCGGCCCGGCGACGACGGTGCTCAGCGCCCGCAGGACCCGCAGCAGCGCGCGCCGCTCGCCGACCCGCTGCAGTCCGCGGCGCAGCACCCGCCGGTCGAAGCGCATCAGGACGGACTTGATCAGCCCCTCCAGCGCGTCGGCGCCGGTCGAGGTCCAGGCGTTGTACCAGACGGTGTGCACCTCGGGGGCGTGCGCCAGCTCCGCGTCGACCAGCCGCATCAGGCTGCTCTTGCCCATGCCCCAGCCCGCGTCGACGGCGAGCGTGAAGGGGGTGGAGGCGCGGGAGGCGACCAGCAGTCCGGCGAGCTGGCGGGCGGCCCGGCCGGCGCCGAGCAGGTCCGCGCCGGACTCGGCGACCGGTTCGTCGTTGAGCAGCGCGAAGGGACCGTGCGCCGGCGGTGCGGACGCGGCCGGCGCGGGGAGGGGTAAGCCGGGCGTGCTGGGTGGGGGCAGGGGCGCCGAGGTGGCCATGCGCCCGGAGCGTACCGGCGTACGCGCCCGCGCGCCGGTCTACCGTGAAATCACCAGGGCACGCGGGATCAGCGGCGCGGCGCGTACCGCGGAGGGTCACCACCCGTGAGGAACCCCACACCATGCGCTGATCGACGTGGGGAAAAACACCGGGCGGGTACCGAAACGCGCCCGTAAGGTGGCGGACATGCAGGTGATCCAGTCAACGAAGCTCGCCAACGTCTGCTACGAAATCCGTGGCCCGGTGCTCGAGGAGGCCATGCGGCTGGAGGCGGCGGGTCACCGCATCCTCAAGCTCAACACCGGCAACCCCGCGGCGTTCGGCTTCGAGTGCCCGCCCGAGATCCTGGAGGACATCCTCCGCACGGTCGGGACGGCACACGGCTACGGCGATGCCAAGGGCCTGCTCTCCGCCCGCCGCGCGGTGATGCAGCACTACCAGACCCAGGGCATCGATCTCTCCGTCGACGACATCTACCTCGGCAACGGCGTCTCCGAGCTGATCCAGATGTCGATGCAGGCGCTGCTGGACGACGGCGACGAGGTGCTGGTGCCCGCCCCGGACTACCCGCTGTGGACGGCGTCGGTCTCGCTTTCCGGGGGCACGGCCGTGCACTACCGCTGCGACGAGCAGGCGGACTGGATGCCGGACCTCGCCGACATCGAGCGCAAGGTCACCGACCGCACCAAGGCCATCGTCGTCATCAACCCCAACAACCCCACGGGCGCCGTGTACGACGACGAGCTGCTGCGGGGCATCGCGGAGCTCGCCCGCCGGCACAACCTGATCGTCTGCGCCGACGAGATCTACGACAAGATCCTCTACGACGGCGCCACCCACACCCCGTTCGCCTCGCTCGCCCCCGACCTGCTGACCTTGACGTTCAACGGACTGTCCAAGGCCTACCGGGTGGCGGGCTACCGCAGCGGCTGGATGGCGGTCTGCGGCCCCAAGGCGCACGCCGCCTCGTACATCGAGGGGCTGACGATCCTCGCCAACATGCGGCTGTGCGCCAACATGCCGGCCCAGCACGCGGTGGCCACCGCCCTCGGCGGCCGGCAGTCGATCAACGACCTGGTGCTGCCCGGCGGCCGCCTGCTGGAGCAGCGGGACACCGCCTACGAGCTGCTGACCCAGATCCCCGGCGTCAGCTGCGTCAAGCCGAAGGGCGCGCTGTACGCCTTCCCGCGGCTGGACCCGAAGGTCTACAAGGTCAAGGACGACCGGCAGATGGTCCTCGACCTGCTGCGCGCCGAGAAGATCATGATCGTGCACGGCACCGGCTTCAACTGGCCGGAGCCGGACCACTTCCGGCTGGTCACCCTGCCCAGCAAGGACGATCTGGCGGACGCGGTCACCCGGATCGGCACCTTCCTCGACGGTTACGGACAGTACTGAGCCGACCCGACCTCTGTACGGAACTCAACTTTAGACAGCGTCTAAGCTAGGATGGCTTCCTGAACGTATTCAGGAGGCTGTCCCATGTACGAACCGATCCGCACCAAGTCGGTCCACACCATGGCCGCCGCCCCGCAGATCCCGCACCGCTCCCGTGAGGAAGAGCTTCAGATCCGGCTCGCCGGACAGCTGACCGCGCTGCTCACCGTCACCGACGAGCTGCACGCGCTGGCGGTGCGGGCCGGGTCCGCCCGGGCCCGGGAGCTGGACGCCGCCGCGCTGGCCGCCGCCGCCGACCGCATCGCCGAGCAGGTCGCGCGGCTGAGCGGCGGCCACTACCCCCTGCGCGCCGAGCCCACCGACGGCGGCGCCGCGTCGCGCGTCGAGGCCCTGCAGCAGCGCGCCCGCGCCCTGGCCGGGAACGCCCTGGCGGTCGCCACGTCCCGGGACGACGCCGCGGCGATGACCCTGGCGGCGGAGCGACTGGCGGCGCACTCCGAGCCGCTGCCGGGCCTCGCCTCGGCGTCCATGGCGGGCTGACGCGGCGGCGTCACCCGACCGGAGCAACCGGGGCGGAGAGATCTCGAAGCCACCGCCGGTCCCCGGCCCGTTCCCGTCCGCGGCCGCCCGCTGCGAGGAACGGGCCGGGGCCCCGCACCACGTTCGTGCGGGGCCCCGGCCGGGTGTGCGGTCGGCGTCGGCTACTGCTCCAGCCGCTGGACCAGCGCCCGGTACTCGTCCCACAGCTCCTTCGGCGTGTGGTCGCCGAAGGTGTTGAGGTGGTCGGGGACCAGGGCGGCCTCCTCGCGCCAGATCTCCTTGTCGACGGTGAGCAGGAAGTCCAGGTCGGCGTCGGCCAGTTCGAGGCCCTCGGTGTCCAGGGACCCCTTCGCCGGCAGGATGCCGATCGGGGTCTTGACGCCCTCGGCGCGGCCGTCGAGCCGGTCGACGATCCACTTCAGGACGCGGCTGTTCTCACCGAAGCCCGGCCAGACGAACTTGCCCGCCTCGTTCTTGCGGAACCAGTTCACGTAGTAGATCTTCGGCAGCTTCGACTGGTCCTTGCCGGCGCCGACCTTGACCCAGTGGGCCATGTAGTCGCCCATGTTGTAGCCGCAGAACGGCAGCATGGCGAACGGGTCGCGGCGCAGCTCGCCGACCTTGCCCTCGGCGGCGGCGGTCTTCTCGGAGGCCACGTTCGCACCGAGGAAGACGCCGTGGTTCCAGTCGAAGGACTCGGTGACCAGCGGCACGGCCGAGGCGCGGCGGCCGCCGAAGAGGATCGCCGAGATCGGCACGCCCTTGGGGTCCTCCCACTCCGGCGCGATGATCGGGCACTGTGAGGCGGGCACCGTGAAGCGGGCGTTGGGGTGGGCGGCCGGGGTCGCCGACTCCGGCGTCCAGTCGTTGCCCTTCCAGTCGGTGAGGTGGGCCGGGGTCTCCTCCGTCATGCCCTCCCACCAGATGTCGTTGTCGTCGGTCAGGGCGACGTTGGTGAAGACGGAGTTGCCCCACAGCGTCTTCATGGCGTTGGCGTTGGTGTGCTCGCCGGTGCCGGGCGCGACGCCGAAGAACCCGGCCTCGGGGTTGATCGCGTAGAGCCGCCCGTCCTCGCCGAACCGCATCCAGGCGATGTCGTCACCGATCGTCTCGACGGTCCAGCCGGAGATCGTGGGCTCCAGCATGGCGAGGTTGGTCTTGCCGCAGGCGGACGGGAAGGCGGCGGCCACGTACTTCGACTCGCCCTGCGGCGGCGTCAGCTTGAGGATCAGCATGTGCTCGGCGAGCCAGCCCTCGTCGCGGGCCATGACGGAGGCGATGCGCAGGGCGTAGCACTTCTTGCCCAGCAGCGCGTTGCCGCCGTAGCCGGAGCCGTAGGACCAGATCTCGCGGGCCTCGGGGAAGTGCGAGATGTACTTGGTGGAGTTGCACGGCCACGGAACGTCCTGCTCGCCCTCGGCCAGCGGCGCGCCCAGGGTGTGCACGGCCTTGACGAAGAAGCCGTCGTCGCCCAGCTCGTCCAGGACGGCCCGGCCCATACGGGTCATGGTGCGCATGGAGACGGCGACGTACGCGGAGTCGGTGATCTCGACGCCGATCGCGGACAGCTCGGAGCCCAGCGGGCCCATGCAGAACGGGACGACGTACATCGTCCGGCCCTTCATCGAGCCGCGGAAGATGCCGCCCTCGCCCTGCTCACCGGCGAAGATCTCCCGCATCTCGGCGGGGGCCTTCCAGTGGTTGGTCGGGCCGGCGTCCTCCTCCTTCTCGGAGCAGATGAACGTGCGGTCCTCCACCCGCGCGACGTCGGTCGGGTCGGAGGCCGCGTAGTAGGAGTTGGGGCGCTTGATCGGGTCGAGCTTCTTGAACGTGCCCTTGTCGACGAGCTCCTCGCACAGACGCTCGTACTCCGCCTCCGAGCCGTCACACCAGACGACCCGGTCGGGCTGGGTGAGCGCTGCGATCTCGTCGACCCAGGAGATGAGGTCCTGGTGACGGGTCGGAATGGTGGGAGCCGCGTTGTCGCGCGCCACGATCGCTCCTAGATGAGGGTGTGGACGGATGTTTGCCCGTTGTGACGGGATGATCCGCTTCTTTTGGTTGTCTGCCCCTTGGGGGCTGCGACCCGGATGCTTCGCGACCGCTCATCCGGTGCCGACCGCACTCATTTGATCATCCGACCCTAAGAGAGTTCTGTCCAGAGGGCGCATTCGTGACCGTCACCACTTCCGCATGAATCCGTAACTTACGGTGGCGTAGGTAGCATTGCGCCATGACTTCCGCGCCCGACGCCGCCGAGAGCACACTCCCCTCCGCGCCGCCCGCGATCGCGGCGGTCACCGCCGCGGCCGCGCCCCTCAAGCCGAAACTGCGGGGCTGGCTGCACGCCGGAATGTTCCCCGCCGCCCTACTGTCCGGCGTCATCCTCACCGCCCTCGCCGACAGCCCCCGCGGCCGCCTGGCCTGCGCCATCTACACGCTGACCGCCTGCCTGCTCTTCGGCGTCAGCGCCCTGTACCACCGCGGCAATTGGAGTCCGCGGATGGACGGGGTACTGCGCCGCCTCGACCACGCCAACATCTTCCTGATCATCGCCGGCACCTACACACCGGTGACGGTGCTGCTGGTGCCCGGGTCCCGGGGCCAGGTGCTGCTCTGGGCGATCTGGGCGGCCGCGTTGGCCGGTATCGCCTTCCGCGTCTTCTGGGTCGGCGCGCCCCGCTGGCTCTACACCCCCTGCTACATCGCCATGGGCTGGGCCGCCGTCTTCTTCCTCCCCGACTTCCTGCGCACCGGCGGTATCGCCGTCCTCGTCCTCGTCGTCGTCGGCGGCCTGCTCTACAGCGCCGGCGGCGTCATCTACGGCATCAAGCGCCCCAACCCCTCACCGCGCTGGTTCGGCTTCCACGAGGTCTTCCACTCCCTCACGCTCGCCGCCTTCGTCGTCCACTACGTCGGCATCTCCCTGGTGGCCTACACCCACGCCTGAGCCGCACTCCCGGGGCGCGCCCACGGCGCGCAACCGGAGGCCCCACCTCCCTTCACTCAAAGTCATCACCTCATCCCCCAGCGTGACATGGGCCACTGACAGCCGGGCCGCCGGCATGGCCTGGCGCGCACCGGATGCCGGACAATGCCGGGATGGTCTGCGCACGCACGAACGCCACCACCCCGCCCCGGACACCGCGGACCGGGCTGCGTGAGCGGAAGAAGGTCAAGACCCGGCAGGCGATCCGGCGGGCCGCCTACCGCCTCTTCGCCGAGCGGGGGTACCAGGCGACCCCCGTCGACCGGATCGCCGAGGCCGCGGACGTCTCGCTGAGCACGGTCTTCCGGTACTTCCCCACCAAGGAAGACCTCGTGCTGACGGACGAGTACGACACCCTGCTGGCGACCGGGATCCGGGCCCGCCCCGCGGACGAGCCGATGGTCGAGTCGATACGGCAGGTCACCGTCGAGGCGCTGGGCAAGATCGCCGCGCGGGAGGGCACCGAACTCCTCCAGCGCATCCGGCTGATCCGCGACGTGCCCGCCATCCGGGGACGATCGGCGGAGCAGTCCGCCCGAATCGCCGCGCTGATCAGCGCGGTGCTGGCCGAACGCGCCGGCCGCCCCGCCGACGATCTGGAACTGCGGGTCGTCAGCGCGGCGATCCTCGCCGCGCTCCAGGAGGCGATGCTGAGCTGGGCCGCACAGAGCCCGACCGCCGACCCGGACGCGTTGATCGCGCTGATCGACCGGACGATGGACGTACTTGCCCGGGGCCTCACACCGTGAGGCCGGGCCGGCCGGCGACTTCGGGCGCCGCCCCGTTGAGCACGCCCTCGATCCCGGCCGCCGCCGCCAGCAGGTCCTCGTCCGCTCCGAAGCCGCCGACGACCTGCAGGCCGAGCGGCAGCCCGTTGGCGGCGTGACCGGCGGGCAGACTGAGGGCCGGCAGACCGGCGTTGCTCCAGGGCAGGCACATGATCGAGGTACCGGTGGTGGTGAGGTCGGCGGGCGCGGGGCCGGTGGCGGCCGGGGCGATCCACAGATCGACACCGGCGGCGCTCCCCTCCGCCGCGAGGCGCTCGCGGAACTCCGCGCGCCGGGCCCGGGCCGCTTCGTAGACGGCCTCCTTGATCGTGTGGCCCTGCCGGACGGCGACCGCGGTCTGCTCCCGATAGCGGTCGCCGAAGCGCGCGAACCAGTCGGCGTGGGCCCGTGCGACCTCGTAGCGGTTCATCGTGAACAGCTGGGCCACGACCTGCTCGAAGTCGTCCATCACCGGGACCTCGCGGACCGTGTACCCGGCTGCCCGCAGCACGTCCCGCTGGTCCTTGAAGGCGCGCAGCGCCTCCTCACCGGCCCGCTCCAGATAGGGGCCGGCCGGTATGCCCAGCACCGGGCGCCGCCCGCCCGCCTCCGGCCGCGCCCCGCGCCACCCGTCGAGCAGCACCGACGCCGCGAGGGCGACACCCGCCACATCCGTGGCGTAGCACCCGAGGGTGTCGAAGCTGACGGCGTTGGGGATCACCCCGTCGACCGGGATCCGCCCGTAGGTGGGCTTGAACCCGGTCACGCCGCAGTACGCCGCGGGCCGGATCATCGAGCCGACGGTCTGTGTCCCGATGGCCAGCGGCACCATGCCGGCGGCGACCGCGACCGCCGACCCGCTGCTCGAACCCCCGGGAGTGTGGGCCGGGTTGTGCGGATTGCGGGTCGGTCCGGGCGCCGTGACCGCGAACTCCGCCGTCACGGTCTTGCCCGCGATCAGCGCGCCGGCCGCGCACAGCCGGTCGACGACGGCGGCCTGGGGACCGCCGAGCACCTCGGGGGGCAGCGCCGAGCCGGCCCGGGTCGGCAGGCCGTCGACCCGCACGATGTCCTTGACGCCCACGGGAACGCCATGCAGCGGCGGCCGCCCTGCGGGGCCCGGCGCACCGTCCGCCGCCGGCACCCGCGCGGCCGCCGACAGCCGCCTGCGCCGGCCGGGCTCCGGCACGAACGCCCGCACCTGCCGGTCGACGGCGTCGATGCGGTCACACGTACGGTGCGCCGCGGCGACCGGGTCGTCCGTGCCGGCCCGCAACGCCGCGGCCTCGTGGACAAGGGGACGCCGCCCCAGCAAGGTCATCACCGCGGCAGCGTACAACTGCCCACCGACAGCGGCCGGTTGGCGGCCGCATCACCCGGCCGGCGGACTCACCCCCGCAGCCGGTCGCCCAGTTCGTCCGGGTCCGTCGTGGGGCGCTCGCAGGTGAAGTGGCGGCAGACGTACGCGGCCGGACCGCCGTCCACCAGGGGGCGGTCCTTGAGCAGCGGCACCTCGCCGGTGTCGTCGGAGCCCGGGGCGCCCAGCGCGACCACCGCTCCCGGGGCGGTGCCCAGCAGCGCGGCGCGGTGCAGCGCGTCGGTGGCCGGATCGCCCTGCGGACCGACGACCGCGATCTCCCGCGGCCCGTCCAGCGCGGCCTCGGCGACGGCGAGCCCCCAGCCGATGAACCGCGGGGCCCGGCCGCCGAGCGCGGTGACGATGCCCAGAGCCCGCTCCGCGGCGCCCCGGTGGAGGTCGCTGCCGGTCAGCGCCGCGTACGACAGCAGGGCACCGGCGGCCGCGGTCCACCCGGAGGGCGTGGCGTTGTCGGTCGGGTCCTGGGGGCGGCGGATCAGCGCCTCCGCGTCGGCCGCGGTGTCGTACAGCGCGCCGTCCTCGGTGGTGAACTGCAGCAGCACGGTGTCCAGGAAGAAGCCCGCGAACTCCACCCAGACGCCCTCCCCGGTGACCGAGGCGAGGGTGAGGAAGCCCTCGGCGACATCGGCGTAGTCCTCCAGCACCCCGGAGTTGGCGCCCGGGACGCCGTCGCGGGAGGTGCGGTGCAGCCGGGCCTGCCAGTCCATGTGGACGCGGACCAGCAGGTCGGCGGCGTCGGTGGCGGCCTGGACCAGATCCGGGCGGTCGAAGTAGGCGCCGGTCTCGGCGAGCGCGGCGATGGCCAGCCCGTTCCAGGCGGCGACGACCTTGTCGTCCCGCCCGGGGCGGGGGCGCTCGGCGCGGGCCGCCAGCAGCCGCTCCTTGACGTCGGCCAGCCGTTCGGCGTCCACCAGGCCGTCGGTGTCCGGGAGCTGGAGCACCGAGGCACCCTCCTCGAAGGTGCCCTCCTCGGTGACACCGAAATAGGTGGCGGCGAACTCCGCGTCCTTCTCCCCCAGTACGGCGCGCAGCTGCTCCGGCGTCCACACGTAGTAGGCGCCCTCGACGTGCCGTCCGGTCCCGTCGTCGCTGTCCGCGTCGAGGGCGGAGGCGAAGCCCCCCTGCTCGGTGCGGAGTTCGCGGACCATGAAGTCGGCGGTCTCCACGGCGATCCGGCGGGCCAGGTCCGAGCCGGTGGCGCGCCACAGGTGGGCGTAGGTCCGGCACAGCAGCGCGTTGTCGTAGAGCATCTTCTCGAAGTGCGGCACGGTCCACGTGGCGTCCACCGCATAGCGCGCGAAACCGCCGCCGAGCTGGTCGTAGATCCCGCCGCGGGCCATCGCCTCGCAGGTCGCCTGCACCATCTCCAGGGCCCCCGCGGAGCCGGTGCGGGCGTGGTGGCGGAGCAGGAACTCCAGCGCCATGGACGGCGGGAACTTCGGGGCGCCGCCGAACCCGCCGCGCACCGCGTCGAATTCACGGGTCAGGCCCATCAATGCGGCATGCAGCTCCTCGGGGCGCGGCGGCCGCCGGTCGGCGGGCAGCGAATCGGTCAGCGAGCGCCCGGCCAGGTCGGCGACGATCCGCCCGGCGACCTCGCCGACCTCGTCGCGGCGGTCGGCCCAGGCGCTGCGCACCCCTTCCAGGACCTGCCCGAAGGAGGGCATGCCGTGCCGGGGCGCGGGCGGGAAGTACGTGCCGAAGTAGAAGGGCTCGGCGTCGGGGGTGAGGAAGACGGTCATCGGCCAGCCGCCCTGACCGGTGGCGGCCTGCACGGCCTCCATGTACACGGCGTCGACGTCCGGGCGCTCCTCGCGGTCGACCTTGACCGACACGAAGTGCTCGTTGAGCAGCGCGGCGGTGGCCTGGTCCTCGAAGCTCTCGTGGGCCATGACATGGCACCAGTGGCAGGAGCTGTAGCCGACGCTGAGCAGCACCGGCACACCGCGCCGCCGGGCCTCCTCGAACGCGTCGGCGGACCACGGCCACCAGTCGACGGGATTGTCGGCGTGCTGGAGCAGATACGGGGAAGTCTCATGGGCCAGGCGGTTCGGCATGGCTCCATCCTCTCCCAAGGTGAGCCGGCGGGGCAGGAGCGGCGGGGGAGAGTGTCCGGCCGGGTCCGGGTTATCCACAGGGCTGCCGGAATCCGTGCGGACGCGGAAGACTGTGCGTACGGCGAAGATCACCGCCCGGGCGCGGGACCGCCGACGACTGCGGGGACTGCTGGAGGGGGAGAGGCATGTCGGGCTCACCGGCCGCGCTGCGAGCGGACCATCGGGAGGCAGCGCAAGCTCTGTTGACCAGGGCCGTCGAGGAAGAGGTGCGGCGCTCGGACGGACGGCTGGACGCCGGCACGCTGCTCGGCAGAGCGCAGGCGGCGCTGGAGGAGGTGGCGGGCAGCGCCGCCGAGGAGTACACCGCGTACGTCCGGGCCCTGGACGAAGCGGCCGCCGGTCAGCCGTCGCTGGCGCAGCGGCTGTCCCGCAGGGAGCTGGGCACCCCCGCGGTGGCGACGGCGGTCGCGGCGATGGCGGCGTTCGGCACGGACCTCGCATACGGCACGGGCGCGGGCGCGGCGCTGGGCGTGGGGGCCGCCGTGGTCGTGGCGGGCGCGGCGGCCACGGTCCTGAAGCTGACCGCGGGCCACTGGCCGGCGGCGCACCGCCAGGCCGGGCTGCGCGGTCAGCCCGGCGGCCCGGAGCAGCTGCGGCTGCAGTGGCTGACGGCGCTGGAGGTACGGGGCGTCCGGCCGTTCCTGGACCAGCAGCGGATGCTGACGGCGGCGGCCACGGCGGCCCAGCCGGCCGCCGCGGCGAAGGCCGCCCGGGGGCCGCAGCTGCGCGGCGCGGACCGTAGCGCGGCCGCCCGGCAGCGGTCCGTACTGGAGCATTCGTTCTCCCAACTTCCCCGCCCCGACGGCCCGTTCGCCGGGCGGCGGGACGAGCTGACGCGGATCGCCCAGTGGGTGCACGCCGCCCGGGCGAGCACCGAGACCAAGCCGACGGTGGTGGTGCTGCACGGCGAGCCGGGCTCGGGGCGCACCGCACTGGCGGCGCGTGCCGCGCACCAGCTGCGCGATCAGTTCCGCGGCGCCTGTGTGGTGGACCTGCGCGGGGACACCCCCGGCGAGGTGCCGCTGCCGACCCGGGACGCGCTGCTGCATCTGCTCAACCGCCTGGGCGCACCGCGCGAGCAGCTGCTGTTCCGCGAGCGCCCGTCCCAGGAGCAGCACGTCAAGCGGCTCACCGAGCTGTACCACCAGCATCTGACGGGCCTTCCGGTGACGGTCCTGCTCGACGACGCCTCGGACCCCGAACAGGTGCGCACGCTGGTCCCGGACCGCTCCGACAGCCTGGTGCTGGTGACGTCCAGGGCGCCGCTGGAGCTGCCCGAGGACCTTCCGGCGTGGGTGCACCAGCTGCCCGTGGGGCCCCTGGACGCGGCGGGCACCGAAGAGCTGCTGCGTGCCGCCGCGGCGGACGGTGCGCAGGCGCAGGGCGAGGCGGCCGCCCCCGACTCCCGGGCGGTCGAGGAGATCTCCGCGCTGTGCGCGGGGCTGCCACTGGCGCTGCGGGTGGCGGGCTCCTGCCTCGGCTCGCGCACGGCCGCCGCGCTGGCCGCGGACCTGGCGGCCCACGACGCGGCCTCCCCGGTGGAGCGGGCGCTGTCGCTGCGCTACGCCGACCAGTCCGAGACGGCCCGGCGGCTGCTGCGCCGGCTGGCGCTGGTGGGCCGGGCGAGCCTGGGGGCGGCGGCCGCGGCGGCGCTGCTGGACGTCGACAACGCCGAGGCGGAGCGGCAGCTGACGACGCTGGCCCGAGCCGGGCTGATCGAGCACGTCCGCGGCGAGCGCTTCCGCCTGCACGCCCTGGTGCACCGCTTCGCCCACGACCGGCTGGTGGACGAGGAGGACGCCGACGAGCGCGGCGTGGCCCAGGAGCGGCTGATCCGCGGCTATGCGGAGCTGGCCGACTCGGTCATCCGGCTGGTCGACGGCCGTACGTCGACCCGTGCCGACCGCTTCGGCTCGCACGGCTTCACGTCCCTGGACGCCGCCCTGCAGTGGCTGGACGACGAGACCAGCTTCATCACGGCCGCGCTGCGCCACGCCGACCAGGGCGTGGACCAGGCGGCGGTCTCCCATCTGCTGGGCGCCCTGGCCGACTACTGCCTGCTGCGCGGCGACCTCTACCGCCTGGGCGAGCTGAGCGAGCTGACCCGGGCGGTCGGCCAGGGGCTGCTGGTCCGCTCGGTGCAGTGGCGTACGGGTGTGGCGGCCCGGCAGCTCGGCGAGCTCGACAAGGCCCGCACGACCCTGTCCTCGGTGGTCGATCTCTACTTCGAGGCGCAGCATCCGGCGGGCGCCGCCCGCGCGCTGCGCGACCTGGGCATCACGCTCCAGCAGCAGGGCGACCTCATCGAGGCCGCGGCCAAGCTCCGCGAGGCACTGGAGCTGCAGTCGGGCCCGGACATGCGCGGCGACCGGGCCTGGACGCTGCACGCCCTGGCGGCGGTGGAGCGGGACCGGGCGCGGATCGCCGACGCCATCGCCATGCTCCGCGAGGCGCTCGAGCTGCACGAGGAGAGCGAGAGCCTGCACGGCCAGGCGTGGGCGCACTTCCAGCTCGGGCAGGTGTATCTGCGGATGGGCGAGGTGCCGCGGGCGGAGAGCGCGCTGCACGCCGCGACGGAGCTGTACGGCCGGACACACGACGAGCGGGGCGAGGCCTGGGCGATGACACAGCTGGCCCGCGCCCGGCTGCTGGACGACGAGCCCGGCCCCGCGGCGGACCGGCTGCGGCAGGCACTGCCGCTGCACCATCAGCACGAGGACGCCCGCGGCGAGGCCTGGACGATGTACTACCTGGGCCAGGCGCTGGAGGAGCACGGCGAGCACGACGCGGCGCTGCGGCAGCTGGAGCGCTCGCGGACGATGTTCAGCCGGATGCAGGACGGCTACGGCCTGGCCTGCGCCCGGCACCACTCCGGGCGGGTCACCCGCGATCTGCGGGCGGCGCAGACCGGTTCGCTGCGCAACAGCGGCTTCGCCCGCCAGCTGCTGCAGGACGCCCGCAGGGACTTCCAGCGGATCGGGGTGCCGCACGGCGAGGCATGGTCCTGCCTGGAGCTGGTGATCATCGATGCCGGCAACGGCCGGGCCGGGCAGGCGCTGGAGCTGGCCGACGAGGCGGCCCTCATATTCGCCGGCTACGGCGACCGGCGCGGTGCGGACTGGGCGCGGTTCCTGCGCTGCACGCTGCTGCCGTTCGCCTCACCGGGCGGCAGCGTGGTGGGCACGGCCGTCGCCCAGGAGGAGCTGGCACAGCTGGTGCGGGACGGCCACCCGCTGCGCGACGCGAAGCTGGAGGACTGCGCGGAGGCGTTCGCCCTGCTCCTGGACCGCGGGGTGGAGCCGGAGTCGGGCTGGCAGGCCTGGCGCCTGGGCATGGTGCCCAACCGCCACGCACGCGAGGTCATGGGGGTGCAGGTCACGCCGGGCGTCGTGGAGTGATCCGGCGCGCGGGCCCGAGGCCACGCCGAGTCCGCGACGCCCGACCCGACTCGCGGGCCCGGGGCCACGCCCAGTCCGCGACGCCCAGCCCGACTCGCGGGGCCGGGGCCACGCCGAGCCCGCGACGCCCGACCCGGCGCGCTGCGGCGCCCGGCCCGACTCGCTGCGGCGCCCGGCTGCCGAGGGCGTGCGGCCCGGCTCGCTGACCACTCGGGTCAGCGAGCCGCCGGGGCGGTGGACCGGCCTGAGCCATTCGGCCGGCCCTCGACCGTCACCCGGTCCGCGGGGACCGGCGAGCCGGTGCGGGCGACCCGGCGGGCCTTCGCCCGGCGGTCGCGCCGCACACCCGCCGATCCGCCCCCTCAGCCGGTCTTCGGCTCGGCGGCCGTCGAGGCGGCCGAGGCGCGGGTGCCCGCCTCGCCCTCCTTCGGCTGCTCGTCGAAGTCGACCTTCTTCATGTGCTTGTTCATGGACTTCATCAGCAGCCACACGGCGCCGCCGATGACCGCGAAGACGATGAAGCCGAGGACGCCGGGCGTCACCTTGTTCTTGTCGAAGCTGTCGGCAAGGGTGACGAAGTGCGTCAGGGCGAGGGTGCTTGTCGCGCTCATCATGGGCTCAATTGTTGCGGATGCCCGCGAAGAGGTCGTCCTCGGGGAGGGAAGTGTCCACGAGCGACTTCGCGAGCTCGTACTCCTCCGTCGGCCAGACCTCGCGCTGGATGTCCATCGGCACCCGGAACCAGCCCCCGTCGGGGTCGATCTGGGTGGCGTGCGCAATCAGCGCCTTGTCGCGGATCTCGAAGAACTCGTCGCAGGGGACGTAGGTGGTCAGCGTGCGCTCACGCTGCTCGAACTGCTTCCAGCGCTCCAGCCACTCGCCGTAGGGCGAGTCCATGCCGCGCGCCAGCAGCGCCTCGTGCAGCGCGATCGTGCGCGGCTTGTTGAAGCCCTGGTTGTAGTAGAGCTTCTGGGGCTGCCAGGGCTCGCCGGCCTCCGGGTACTTCTCCGGGTCGCCGGCCGCCTCGAAGGCCACCATCGTGATCTTGTGGGTCATGATGTGGTCCGGGTGCGGGTAGCCGCCGTTCTCGTCGTAGGTCGTGATGACCTGCGGCTTGAACTCCCGGATCAGCTTCACCAGCCGCCCGGCCGCCTCCTCGACGTCCTGCAGCGCGAAGCAGCCCTCCGGCAGCGGCGGCAGCGGGTCGCCCTCGGGCAGCCCGGAGTCGACGAAGCCCAGCCACTCCTGCTTGACGCCCAGGATCTCCCGGGCCTCGTCCATCTCCCTCTTGCGCACCTCGTGGATGTGCTCCTCGATGTACGGGTCCCCCTGGAGCTTGGGGTTGAGGATGGAGCCTCGCTCACCACCTGTGCAGGTGGCGACCAGCACGTCCACCCCCTCGGACACGTACTTGGCCATGGTGGCCGCACCCTTGCTCGACTCGTCGTCGGGGTGGGCGTGGACCGCCATCAAACGCAGCTGCTCAGTCAAGTCTCGATCCTCAGGTAAAGGCCGGAGAAGATGCCTCCTATAGTGACCGAAGCGAGGGGGCGCTGTATTCCCTGGGGCGGGGACCCCCCGGGGGTTCCCGGTCGAGGTCCCCGTAGGCCAGGAGGACTGATCATGACCGCGGTGCGCGAAGGGCTCCCCGACGGACGCTACGGCCGCTCCGCGGACCGGCGCGCGGACCGCAAGCTCAAGATCGTCGGCGCGGTGCTCGGCGTCGCGCTGCTGGGCGTGGTCGGCTGGTCGGGCGCCTCCTACATCGCGGGCCAGGACCTCAGCGGCCGCGTGATCACCTGGGACGCGGTGTCCGACCACGCCGTCAAGGTCCATCTCGAGGTCGTCAAGGACGCCGACGCCAAGGGCGTGTGCACCCTGCGCTCGCAGTCCGCGGACGGCGCCGAGGTCGGCCGCAAGGACGTCAGCGTCGACCAGCGCACGGAGCAGGTGGACACCGAGGTCACGGTGCGTACGACGAAGCGGGCGACCAACGCGGTGCTGGTGGGCTGCACGGCGGCCGGCAAGGGCTGAGCGCGCCCGGCGGCCGGCAACGGCTGAGCGCGCGCCCGGCGCCCGGCGGGGCCGTGACCGCACCGCGACGGTCCGGCGACCGCCCGCGACCGCGCCTTCGACCACGCCCGGCCGCCGCCGCCCGTAGGTGTGTCGTGACCGCCTCTGATCAGGGATGATGCACAGCTGAGCGGTCACTGTGAATTTCCTCTTCCCCGTTTTGTGCCGGAATTGTTAGGCTCGTGGTTTCGCCCACCCGTGAAGGCGCAAACCTTCCTGGTAGGGCGTTTGATTTATCCCCAGTACCGACGAGGAGCACCTGTGACCCAGACCAGCGAGAACGTCACCTGGCTGACCCAGGAGGCGTATGACCAGCTCAAGGCCGAGCTGGAGCACCTGTCTGGTCCCGCACGCGCCGAGATCACCGAGAAGATCGCGGCGGCCCGCGAGGAAGGTGACCTGAAGGAGAACGCCGGGTACCACGCCGCCAAGGAAGAGCAGGGCAAGCAGGAGCTTCGCGTCCGCCAGCTGACCCAGCTGCTGCAGACCGCGAAGGTCGGCGAGGCCCCCGCCGCGACCGGAGTGGTCGCTCCCGGCATGGTCGTCACCATCGCGTTCGACGGGGACCCCGACGACACGCTGTCGTTCCTTCTGGCCTCGCGGGAGTATGCGAGCTCGGACATCGAGACCTACTCCCCGCAGTCGCCGCTGGGTACGGGCGTGAACGGCAAGAAGGTGGGCGCCGACGCGGAGTACGAGCTCCCCAACGGCAAGAAGGCGAGCGTGCGGATCCTCGACGCCAAGCCGTACAGCGGCTGAGTCCCGCGGCACTCACGGACAGTGCCGAAGCGGCCCGGAGCGCGATGCTCCGGGCCGCTTCGCCGCCTCCGCGCGCTTTCGGCATCCGCGCGCTCCCCGTGCCACGTCGTGCGTGACCGGGGCCCCTCAGGCCGTCGCCGACCGGTACTTGCGGACCGCCAGGGCCCGGAAGGCCGCGATGATCAGGACGGACCAGATCACCGACGCCAGCACCGGATGCTCCATCGGCCAGGCGCCGGTCACGGACTTGGGCGCCTCCGCGATGGTGTTGCCGAACAGCTCCCGGGCCGCGGCCACCGTCGCGCTGAAGGGGTTCCACTCCGCGATGTGCTGCAGGAACGTCGGCATGCCGTCGACCGGTACGAACGCATTGGACAGGAACGTCAGCGGGAAGAGCCAGATCAGCCCGCCGGACGTGGCCGCCTCGGGCGTGCGCACCGACAGGCCGATCAGCGCGCCGATCCAGGAGAAGGCGTAGCCGAGCAGGAGCAGCAGCGCGAAGCCGGCGAGCACCGCGGCGATGTTCTCGTGGGTGCGCCAGCCGATCAGCAGCGCGACCACCGCCAGCACCACCAGCGTCAGCGCGGTCTGCACCAGGTCGGCGAGGGTGCGGCCGGTGAGCACCGCGCCGCGGGACATCGGCAGTGAGCGGAACCGGTCGATGAGCCCCTTGTGCATGTCGTCGGCGATGCCCGCACCGGCGCCCGCCGTGGCGAACGTGACGGTCTGGGCGAAGATCCCGGCCATCAGGAACTCGCGATAGGCCTGGGCGTCGCCGACCGGGGCGCCGGGGATGTTGATGGAGCCGCCGAAGACGTAGGTGAACAGCACCACGAACATGATCGGCTGGATCAGCCCGAAGATCACGACTTCGGGGATCCGCAACATCCGGATCAGATTGCGCTTGGCGACCACCAGCGAGTCGCGTACGGACTGGCCGACGCCGCCGCGGGACTGCGGGGCGGGCGCAGGGGAGCCACTGGCCGCTTCGGTCACCGTCGTCACTTCACACCCTCCTTCCGGCGCCCGGCCGGTGCGGGGTCGGCGCCGTCCGCCCCGGCCGGGGCGCCGCTGTCGTCCGTCGTCTCGGCGGCGTGCCCGGTCAGCGAGATGAACACGTCGTCCAGGGTGGGGCGGCGCAGCCCGATGTCGTCGATCTCCACGCCCCGCACGTCCAGTTCGCGGATGACCTCGGCGAGGAGCTTGGCGCCGCCGGTCACCGGGATCGTGAGCCTGCGGATGTGCGGTTCGACCGTGCTCTCGCCCTTGGCGAAGCCGCGCAGGACCTCGTCGGCGACGGTGAGGTGCTCGGGGGCGTGCACGACGACCTCCACCCGCTCGCCGCCGGTGCGCGCCTTGAGCTGGTCGGCGGTGCCGCGGGCGATGACCTTGCCGTGGTCGACGACGCAGATGTCGTGCGCGAGGCGGTCGGCCTCCTCCAGGTACTGGGTGGTGAGCAGCAGCGTCGTGCCGCCCGCGACCAGCTCCTGGATGACGTCCCACAGCGCCTGGCGGTTGCGCGGGTCCAGGCCGGTGGTCGGCTCGTCCATGAACATCACGGGCGGGCTGACGACCAGCGCGGCCGCGAGGTCGAGGCGGCGGCGCATCCCGCCGGAGTAGGTCTTGGCGGTGCGCTCGGCGGCGTCGCCGAGGTGGAAGCGCTCCAGCAGCTCGGCGGCCCGGCGCTTGGCGTCGCGACCGCTCATCTGGTAGAGCTGACCGACCATCACCAGGTTCTCTCGACCGGTCAAGTACTCGTCCACGGCGGCGAATTGGCCCGAGAGGCCGATGGAACGGCGTACCTTGTCGGGGTGTGCGAGGACATCGATGCCGGCGACCTGCGCCCTGCCGCTGTCGGGGCGGAGCAGGGTCGTCAGAACCCGTACGGCGGTGGTCTTGCCGGCACCGTTCGGGCCGAGCATTCCGAGGACGGTTCCTTCGGGAACGTCGAGGTCGACGCCGTCCAGTGCCCTCACATCGCCGAAGGTCTTCACCAGACCTTCGGCGTAAATGGCGCCTGGCATAGGGGTACCCCCATAGCTTGGGTCAGTTCCAGGTGGAATGTTACGTTTGGCGACCTATAGGTGCTCTGTACGAATTCGTCCGCAGCGGAACGCCACGACTCACCGGCATCCCGCAGCCGCGATGCTACTCCCCAACGCGATACATCGCGATACAAATTTCGAATCCCGTACGAACCCCGCGCCCGGCCCCCGCGGGCCACCGCGCAGCCCCTCGCCGGTCACCGCCCGGCGCCGCCGCCGGTCACTCCGCCACCGCGTAGCCCGCCTCGCTCAGCGCCGCGCGCACCGCCGCGCAGTGCGCCGGGCCCTTGGTCTCCAGATGCAGCTCCACCTCGACCTCGGTCAGCCCGAGCCGCGGATCGGTCCGCACATGCCCGATGTCCAGGACGTTCGCATCGACCAGCGTCAGCACCCCGAGCATCGTCTCCAGCGCCCCCGGCCGGTCCGTCAGCCGCAACCGCAGCGAGAGGTAGCGGCCGCCGGCCGCCATGCCGAACCGCAGGATGCGCTGCATCAGCAGCGGGTCGACGTTCCCGCCGGACAGCACCGCCACCACCGGCCCCTCGAAGGCCTTGGGATCGGCGAGCAGCGCCGCCACCGGGCTCGCCCCGGCCGGCTCCACCACCAGCTTCGCCCGCTCCAGGCACAGCAGCAGCGCGCTGGAGAGCTCGTCCTCGGAGACCGTACGAACCTCGTCCACCAGCTCCCGGACGATCTCGAAGGTCACCTCGCCGGGCCGCCCGACCTTGATGCCGTCCGCCATCGTCGACAGCCCCTCGACCGCCACCGGACGCCCCGCCGCCAGCGACGGCGGATAGCAGGCCGCGCCGGCCGCCTGCACCCCGATGACCTTCACATCCGGCCGCAGCGCCTTGACCGCGAGGGCGATACCCGCCGCCAGCCCGCCGCCACCGACCCCCACCACGATGCTGCGCACCTCCGGGCACTGCTCGAGGATCTCCAGACCGACCGTGCCCTGTCCGGCGATGACGTCGCGGTGGTCGAAGGGGTGGATGAAGACCGCGCCGGTCCGCCGCGCGTACTCCTCGGCGGCGGCCAGCGTCTCGTCCACCACCTGGCCCTCCAGCCGCACCTCGGCGCCGTACTCGCGGGTCGCGGCGACCTTCGGCAGCGGCGCGCCGACCGGCATGAACACCGTCGAGCGCACCCCGAGCAGGGACGCCGCGAGCGCCACGCCCTGTGCGTGGTTGCCGGCGCTCGCGGCCACCACACCGGCCGCCCGCTCCTGCGCGCTGAGCCCGGCGATCCGCACATAGGCGCCGCGGATCTTGAACGAGCCGGTGCGCTGGAGGTTCTCGCACTTCAGGTGCACGGGGGCGCCGACCAGCCCGGACAGATAGCGGCTGCCCTCCATCGCCGTGGCCCGGGAGACCCCGGAGAGGATCTTGTGCGCCTCGCGTACGTCATCGACCGTGATCGGACCACCGGCGAGCCGGCCGGAGGCAGAGGGCGCGGAAGGGGAGGGGTGGTGCGGCGTACGCGGCGAAGGAGCGGCCATGTCGCCAGTCTCGCAGTTCGCCCGGCGCCCGGCCGGTCCGTCCAAGGGGCGGGCAGGGGTTACAGGGCGTTATCAAAATGGGCAGCACAGGTACGCTCCGCGCCGGGTCCGCGTACGCTGTCCTCCCACCCATACGCATATCCATCGAAGCGAGCTCCCGGCCATGCCCACCTCTTCGGACATGACGACCCACACCGATCCCGCTCTCCTCGACGCGCTGCAGCACCAAGTGGCCGTCTTCGCCCGCCGCGCGGAACAGAGTCGGCTCGGCGGCGTCGGACAGGCGCGCAACTCCATGGACCGCGCCGCGTATCTGCTGCTCAACCGCCTCGACCAGGAAGGCCCGATGGGCGTCAAGGCCCTGGCCGCCGGCATGGGCATCGACTCCTCGACGGTCACCCGGCAGGTCGCCCCGCTGGTCGACTCCGGGCTGGTCAGCCGTGCCACCCACCCCGAGGACGGCCGGGCGGTGGTGCTCCAGCTCTCCGAGCGCGGGCACGCCCGGCTCGACGAGGTGCGGGCCTCGCGCCGGGCCCTGATGGCACTGGTGACGGAGGGCTGGTCCGAAGAGGAGCGCGAGGCCTTCACCACGCTCCTGACCCGCTTCAACGCCTCCCTCTCCGACATCACCGCGTCCCTGGCGCCGGCGGGCCCGACCTCCTGACGCCGAGGGGCACGACGCCCCACCCGCCGCGCACCGCGACCGGCCCGCCCGGCTCGTGGCCGCCGCAGCCGTGCACCGGCCCTGACCGCCACCGCCGCCGTCCGTCACCACCCCCGTGCACACGGGCGGTGACGGACCGGCGCGGCGGCCGGCCCGTCGGCCCGGTGCCCGGATGATCAGCCCAGGGCCTGCGCCAGATCGGCCAGCAGGTCGTCAGCGGACTCGATGCCGACCGAGAGGCGTACGAGGTCGCCGGGGACCTCCAGCGCCGAACCGGCCGTCGAGGCGTGGGTCATCCGCCCCGGGTGCTCGATGAGCGACTCGACACCGCCCAGCGACTCCCCGAGGATGAACAGCCCGGCGCGGTTGCAGACCTCCACCGCCGCCTGCTCGCCGCCCGCGACCTGGAACGACACCATGCCGCCGAAGGAACGCATCTGCTTGGCGGCGATCTCGTGGCCGGGGTGCTCGGACAGCCCCGGGTAGAAGACCCGGGTCACCTTCTTGTGCGCGACCAGCATCTCGGCGATCCGTGCCGCGTTGGCGCTGTGCCGGTCCATCCGTACGGCCAGCGTCTTGATGCCGCGCATCACCAGCCAGGCGTCGAACGGGCCGGCGACCGCGCCCATCGCGTTCTGGTGGTAGGCCAGTTCCTCGCCGAGGGTGTCGTCGTTGACGACCAGGGCGCCGCCGACCACGTCCGAGTGGCCGCCCATGTACTTGGTGGTGGAGTAGACCACCACGTCGGCACCGAGGGCGAGCGGCTGCTGCAGGTAGGGGCTGGCGAAGGTGTTGTCGACGACGAGCCTGGCGCCCGCGTCCCGCGCGATACCGGCCAGCGCCGCGATGTCGCTGATGCCGAGCAGCGGGTTGCTGGGCGTCTCCACCCAGATCGCCTTCGTACGGGGCCGCAGCGCCGCGCGGACGGCCTGCGGGTCGGAGGTGTCGGCCACCGACCACTCCACGCCCCACCGCTCGACGACCTTCGCGAAGAGACGGAACGTTCCGCCGTAGGCGTCGTTGGGGATGACGACATGGTCGCCGGGGCTCAGCAGGGTCCGCAGCAGGCAGTCCTCGGCGGCGAGGCCGGAGGCGAAGGCCAGACCGCGGCGGCCGCCGTCCAGGGCGGCGAGGTTCTCCTCCAGGGCGGTACGGGTCGGGTTGGCGCTGCGGCTGTACTCGTAGCCGCCGCGGAGCCCGCCCACCCCGTCCTGCTTGTACGTGGACACCTGGTAGATGGGCGGCACCACCGCACCGGTGGCCTCGTCTGGCTCCTGACCCGCATGGATGGCAAGGGTCTCGAAATGCTGGTGGCGCTGGTCGCGCTGATCGCTCATGCCTGCCGAGGGTAGTCGGCTCCGGCCTTCCCGGAACTTTCTGGTTCGCTGGATAGTGGATACATACAAGGGCACCGCACCCGGGTTCCCGCCGCGCCACCCCCGCACCACCCGGCCCCGCCGCACCGCTACAGGTACAGGACACCTCACATGGACGCTCTGCTGGTTCTCCTCGCCGCGCTCGCGCTCGGCGGCTTCGTCTTCCTGCCCTGGATGCGCCGCCGACGGGCCGCCGCCCACACCCAGCAGGGTCTGGTGGTGGCCGCCGACCCGATGGCGGGCTACGGCTTCGTCCCGCTGGAGGAGCTGGACGTACGGCTGCCGGGCCCCGACGAGGAGCTGGACGCCGCACTGGCCGAGATGCGCCGGACGCACGACTGGCGCCCGGCGGCCGAGCTGCTGAAGTCCACCGGCGACGACTGGGAGCGCCGCTGGCAGCGGGTGCAGACGCTGGCCGGCGCGGCCGCGTTCGAGCTGGCCCAGGGCGGGGAGGAAGCGGGCGGCGGGCACCGGACCGGCGGCATCTGGCTGCGGACCTGGCGGTCGGAGGCGCCCAAGGACCCCGGCGGCGCCCAGACGCACGCCCAGTTCCTGGTCGTCCAGGCGCTGCGCGACCCGGGCTCGCAGGACTTCCGGATGATCCTGGAGGAGGCCCGTACGGTCTGCCGGGAGGCGGCCCTGCTGGCCCCCGGCAGCCCGATCCCGTACATCACGGAACTGGCCGTCGCCCGCGGCCTGGGCGACCGCCCCGCCGACTACGAGGAGCTCTGGTCCAAGGTCGCCCAGCGCGCCCCGCAGCACATGGGCGCCCACCTCGCGGCCCTGCCCTACTGGTCGCAGAAGTGGCACGGCTCCCGCAAGGAGGCCGAGGCCTTCGCGGAGCGCGCGGCGTCCGCCGCCCCCGCGGGGACCCTGCTCCCGGCGCTCCCCCTCTTCGCGGTCTACGAGCACCTCCCCGAGGCCAACATGGTCCGCAGCCTCTACCAGAGCGCGGTCGTCGAGCGCGCCATCGAGGGCGCCCACTTCGCGCTCCGCGAGGCCCCCGCCGACCACCCCATGGCCCCGCACGTCCGCCATCTGCTGGTGTGGTTCCTGGTCCGCGCCGAGCGCTACGCCGAGGCCATGGAGCAGCTCCGCCTGGTCGACGGGCACGTGGGCGCCGTCCCCTGGTCCTACGGCCACAGCCCGGCCGCCGAGTACGCCGCCTACCGCGCCCTGGCCATCGCCGGCTGGGAACAGCTCGGCGGAACATCGGCGGGCTTCCCACCGGCGGGCAGCTAGGCGGGCTTCCCACCGGCGGGCAGCTAGGCGGGCTTCCCACCGGCGGGCAGCTAGAGGCATCGGCGCACCGGTCCGACGGAACGCCGTACCACCCCGGACGGACGGAAATGCCGTACCGCCCCCAGTCCGACGGAATTGCCGTACGGCCCCCAGTCCGACGGAATGCCATACCGTTCCCGGACGTTGCCGTCACTGGAAGCTCAGCGCATCCCGCCCAGCCCAGCCCCACTCCTCCCACCCACTCCCGCCCGGCCCCGCCCACTCCCGCCCTCTCCCTCCCGGTCCCCGTTCTCCCTCCCCACCAGGAGCCTGATCCCATGCTGTTCTCCCGCTTCAAGACCCACCTGCCCACCCCCGAGGAGGCCCTTGAGGGCCGCCCCGAGCGGGCCTTCGCCGTCCCCGACCGGCACACCGTCCTCGGCAACCCGCTGCTCGGCCCGTATCCGGACGGCCTGGAGATCGCCGACTTCGGCCTGGGCTGCTTCTGGGGCGCCGAGCGGAAGTTCTGGCAGACCAACGGCGTATGGGCCACCCTCGTCGGCTATCAGGGCGGGCACACCCCCAACCCCACCTACGAAGAGGTCTGCAGCGGCCACACCGGCCACACCGAGGCCGTCCGCGTCGTCTTCGACCCGGCGGTCGTCCCGTACACCGCTCTGCTCAAGCTCTTCTGGGAGTCCCACGACCCCACCCAGGGCTTCCGCCAGGGCAACGACGTGGGCACCCAGTACCGCTCCGCGATCTACACCCACTCCCCCGCCCAGCAGCAGGCCGCCGAGTCCTCCCGCGACGCCTACCGCACCGTCCTGCGCACCTCCGGCTACTCCGACATCACCACCGAGATCCTCCCCGCCGACACCACCCGCCCGTTCTATCCGGCGGAGGGGTACCACCAGCAGTACCTCGACAAGAACCCCGCGGGATACTGCGGGATCGGGGGGACTGGGGTCTCCTGCCCGGTGGGTGTGGCCAAGGCCGACGGCTGACGTCACCGCGTGGGCTTTGGAACCTACGCGCGCAGGGTGCGCGACGAACAGTTGTCACTCCCCCTACGGCACACGGCCCTGAGGTGCGCCGTAGGGCACTACTGCCCGCTCGGCTTCCACGCGACCTGGGCTTACCTCGCCGCGACGGCATGCCCCTCCCCCGACCTCCGCAGAGACCCAGCAGCCCTGCTGCGCGCGCTGGAGACCTTGGAAGAGAGCCGAAGGGTCCGGCTCAACGAACTCGCTGCCTTCGCCGCCCAACGTCAGGTCGAGAAGGCAGCTGGCAGACGAACCCCCGGCCTCATCGACACACCCCGGATGCGGGGACCTCACTGGCCCGGCGAAACCGCGCCCTCCCGCCTGGGACTCGTCGCCGCCGTAGCCAACCGCCACACGGACTTCCGACGCCTCCCTCTCCCGGACGAGACCCTTTCCCGCGCCGGCCAGACACAACAACTGACCGAGCTGCACGCCCGCCTCGACAACTGCGCCATCGCATACCTCACGCACCTCGGCCACGTAGAAGCCCCGACACGGGACGCTCTGACCGAGACCATCCACGAAATCGAGCGCCTCGTTCGCCCGGGCTACGCACCCCTCAACACCCATCTGCTCATGTGGCTGCGCTTCGCACGCCTCGTCGCCTACGCCGCGGCGGCCCCTAGTGGCCAGTGAGCACTGCTGCCAGCAGTAACTTCAACGGGTACTGCTGGGTGGGGCTTTCCTGCCCGGTCGGTGCGGCGCGCCAGCCGAAGCCTGATCAGATAGCAGAGGGTCCCTCGTCTGTACGGTGAGCCAGCTGATGCCACTCGTGCCCACACCCGCTGGCACAGTACCGCTCACGTCGACGGGTGTCGGCGATGGCCAGCAGCGCGATCAACAGTCGAAACGCCCTAGGAAGGTCGTACGGCGGGGATGCGGACATGTGGAGCCGCCATCGGGTCAGCATCACAGCCGGTGTGTACGTCGGGCGTATACCGGAGCGCGCAATCGCCTCCGGGACGTCTTCCTCTGTCGCCCGCGCCTGCACGCAGAAAAGCTCCAGCTCCCTCACGACCAGACGTTGCTCGGCCTCCGGACAGTCGACGAACCATTCCATGCCCTCCGCCCTAGGACGAAGCCCTTGGGCAAGCTCGTTGACGACGACCTCACGCTCGTACACGTCCCCCACCCCTCCGGCGAGGTAGCGCGTCAGCCCGCGCTCCCCTGCAAGTCAATCAGGGCCAGGTCCAAACACCTGAGCAATGTTGCAGGCGGACTCAGACACCAGCAGTACCTCGACAAGAACCCCGCCGGGTACTGCGGGATCGGGGGGACTGGGGTCTCCTGCCCGGTGGGTGTGGCCAAGGCTGACGGCTGACATCAGCGTGTGGGCTTGGGGCCTGCGTGCGCAGGGTGATTGTCGTCTTCGGTGCCCGGACAGGGTGAGAAGGTCGCGAAGGCGGCTGCTGGCGGCCTGGGGTCGCGGAAGTCGCGGGTCCTACGGGATGAAGAGGTCCGCCAGATAGGTCGGTTGGGCCTCTATCTCCGCATAGCGCCCGGTCTCCTTCGACCAGGCGACGTTCCCGGCGGTGAGGGCGTGGAAGTCCCTGACGCAGCGGAGCGCGTCGGCGATGACGTCGTCGGAGAGGCCGGCACGTGCCAGCCGCTCGGGCAGGACCTGTTCGAGATCGAGGATGCGCTGGACGTATCCGGCCTGCATCACGGCCACTCGCTCCACCGCCTCCTGGAGGCTGCACCGGTGGTGGTGGCAGATCACCGTGACGGCGTTGAACGCGTAGTCGTGGGCGCGTTCTTTGGACAGCGAGTAGAGATCGTTAATGCAGGCATTCGCATAGATCACTGCCTCTCGCATGTCCGCGAAGGCGGGATTCGCATGCAGTTGGTCGGGCAGGTCCACACCGATACCGATCTCCACCAGGTCCAGGACGGCATCGAATGCGAATGAGGCACGACGGTGGGCGAGATATTGCTGTAGGCCGGGTACGCGCCCTTCCTCCCGATGAATCATGTCGGCTCGGTAGCTGTCGAAATACCACAACAGGTGCGGGACAAATCTGCGCTGCCAGGCGGGAGAACGGACAGCCGCGGTACGGCGCCACAGATCGGCCAGGGAACGCGCCAGTCGCCCACTCGTGACGTTTCCGTCGAATACGGCGAACAACGGCCCGAACGCGTCTTGCCACTGCTCGGGGCGGTAACCGCGCACAGGGTCGTCGTCGAACTGGTCGTCCAACTGGAACAGCCACGCGTTCCACTGGGTGATCAGCGTCAGCGCCTCCTGGGAGGCGTTGGGGCACAGCCAGGCGGTGAGCCGGTCCACACGAGTGCGCTGCACATGCCGGCGCGCCTCCTCGGTGGGCACCAGACCGAACTCGTCCCACCACGCCTCAGCGGCGGCCGCGGCCTCCTGGAGTTCCGGATTGAGCTCTGCCCGTACGGGTATGTAAAGGTCCGGTATTCGGAAATTTTCCATACGTCAGCTCGCTCTCGGTAATTCTCTGCCATTCGCGGCATCCAGCGACATTGCCGATACGGCATGCCAAGGTCCGCATGGAGCATGACCAGGCAGTCCCAACCACCGATGTAAATTACCCTGCCGGTCGATGACGTTCGACAGAGGTCTCGATTCTTTGGTGATCTTCGACTTGCGTCGGGCAGTGCCACGGACGGGAAATTCGATTGACCGTGGATGTAAGTGCCCTGCGAATTCGGCGAGTTGAGGAAATTCCGGGGCGGGCGGGCCCGGTCAGCTGCGGCGGTCGGGCTTGTTCAGACGGGCCAGGAGCAGAGCGACGTCGTCACCCAGGCCGTGATCCTTCTGCGTACCGGCGAGGAGGCCCTCGACGACGGTCTCCAGGTCCGCCGTGGGAGCCCCTCGCAGACCCTTGAGAAACCTCTCGAAGCCCTGGTCGATGTCCTTGTTCACGGCCTCGAGCAGGCCGTCGGTGGTCAGCGCGAGCACGCTGCCCGGAGCGATGCGCAGGCGGGTGGTCGGGTACCGCTGCTCCCGGTCGATCCCCAGGGGGAGGCCGCCGGGGACCTCCAGGAGGCGCGGCGGCTTGCGGGGGGTGATCAGCGCTGGGGCCGGATGGCCCGCCCGGCACACCTGGAGCCTTCCGTCGGAGGGGGTGAGCGCGATGTAGCAGCACGTGGCGAACAGGGCCCTGTCCGGGTCGGTGTTCAGCTCGGCCAGCAGGCGGTTGGTGCGTTCCAGGACGGCCGCAGGCGGGTGTCCTTCGTTCGCGTAGGCGTGCACGGCGGTGCGCAGCCGCCCCATCAGAGACGCGGCGTGCACGCTGTGTCCCTGCACGTCTCCGATGACCAGGGCCACGCCGCCGTCGGGCAGGCTGATGGCGTCGTACCAGTCCCCACCGATCCACATGCCGGAGGTGGCGGCCTGGTAGCGGGCGGCGATGGTCACGCCCGGCACCGTGAGCGGCCCGCGCGGCAGCATGCCGCGCTGGAGCTCGGTCGCGAGCGCGTGTTCCGACTCGTACATACCGGCCCGCTCCAGCGACTGGGCGAGCAGTCCCATGGCGGCGACCAGGAGGGCCCGCTCCTCGGGCAGGAACTCCTGCGGCTCGGGGAAACCTACGAGGCAGGAACTGACGCGACCGCGCGAGTCCGTGAGCGGCAGTGCCGCCCACGCCTGTCGGGCCGGCTGCTCCAGCGGTGCCAGGTGCGGATAGCCGCTGATCAGCGCGTCCGCGGAGCCGATGAGGACGGGCGCCCCGCGGTCGAGCGACTCCTCCACGAGGGTGCGGACCGTGGCGTCGAGGACTCGTATGGCGTCCTCCCCCTGCTCGTCGTCGGCGCAGGAGGCGACGACGGACAACCCGTCCCTCTCCGGGGCGATCACCGCCAGCGCGCCCGCTCCGAAGGTACGCAGTCCCGCCTGCGCGGCGGCCATGATGTCCTTGACCGTCACCGCGGCGGCCAGAGCCGCGGTCAGCTCCTGCATCCAGCGGTCACGGCTGGCGCGCTCGTACAACCGCAACCTCTCCGCGTCGTGACGCTCACGGACGGCCGTGGTGTCCATGACCACACCCACCATGCGGGCCGGCAGTCCGTCGTCCCCGGGCAGGACGCGGCCCCGGGCTTCGAGGGACCGGTGCCGGCCGCCGTCGGAGGTGACGCGGTACTCGATCTGGTAGTTGCCGCAGGATTCCGCGATCGCCCCCAAGGCATCGCGCACATCGGCCAGGTCGGACTCGTGCACCGCGGCCAGGAAGCTCGCAATGTCCGACGGGCCGCTCTCGGGCATGCCGTGCAGTGCGAGGGTGACCGGATCGCAGCTCACCTCGCCGGTGGAGATCTCCCAGCAGAAGAAGCCCGCCTGCACGATGCTCGCGTTGGCCTGGAAGGCGCCGGGACCGGACTCATCCTCCCGAAATACGGCAGTACGCACCGGCCGGACGTCTTTCACTGGATCTCCCTGCGGGGGCGTGCGCTACTTCGCTCCGAGGAACCGACCGGGCTCGAGCGGATGGGCCACGCAGTGTAACGGGCAACCGATGGAAACCAGCCAGTGAGGCGAGTCGAGAGCCTGCGGGACTGCGACACCATTCCCTCCTAGATGCGAACGGGCTCTTGCAGCAGAGAGCGCTCCCGCCCTTCCAGGGAAGATCGCCGGGCCGACCCGGCTGTGGCCGGATCGTGCGCATGCTAGTGACTTCCTGGATCTTGCGCCAGACGTCCCGCCCGGCAGACACCGTCGGCCTGGCGGGACGGGTGGCACCGCGTCACCGGCTGATCATGGTCGTCCGTGTCGTGCCGCCGTTCGACGCGCGGTAGCTGTCACCACTGATCCTCTCGGGTGCCGGTATCGGAGCGGGGCTGCTGTCGTGAGTGGCGGCAGTCGGGGGGCGGCAGTCGGGGCGGGGCGGCAGTCGGGGGGCGGCAGTCGAGGGGCGGCGGGTGTGCGTCACGGTCGGACCGCGCGGAAGCGGAAGTGGTCCTTGGTGACGTCGACGACGATGCCGGGGGCGGCGAAGCCCGCCGCGCGCAACCGGGCCGGGAGGGTCTCGGGCGGCACGGGGACGTAGGTGTCGCGCAGATGGACGAGGCGGAAGCCGCGGCTCGCGCGCCCGTCGCAGCCCGCGAAGACGCCGCCGGGGCGCAGCACCCGCAGCGCCTCGGCGAAGAGTCGGTCCTGCTGCCGCGGCGTGGGCACATGGTGCAGCATCGTGAAGCAGACGACGGTGTCGAAGGCGGCGTCCGGCAGCGGCATCGCGGTGCCGTCTCCGTGGACGACCGCGATCCGGTCGCCGTACTGCGCGCGCAGCCGCTCCGCCGCGTCCCGGTCGACCTCCAGGACGCTCAGCCGGCCGCCGGTCCGACGCTCCAGCACCCGCGTCGTGGCGCCGTATCCGGGCCCGATCTCCAGGGTGTCGGCGCCCAGTTGCACCTCGTCGAGGGCCCAGGGCAAAAGGTCCTTCTCCACCGCGCGGGCCCATATACGGGAGCTGCACAGCCACTGGTGATATCGGTTCATGGAAGGCATGGGCCGAGGGTAGGAAGCGGCGCGGGCCGACCACCACGCGACAGGGGGACATGTTGTATCGCAGGACGGACAGCGGTGCGCAGCCGGACGGGCACGAGGGGCCGGCCGGGCGGGTGGCACCGACAGCGCGGGTGGCGCCGGCCGGGCAGGTGGCGCCGACGGGGCCGCCCGCCGGCGCGGCCGTCGTCGTGGGGAGCTTCGCGATGGACGGCGGGCAGTGGTTCGAGCGCCATCGCCACGAGCACCACCAACTCGCCTGGGCGGGAAGGGGGGTGCTGGCCGTGCGGGCCGTCGGCAGCACATGGGTGCTGCCGCCGTCGATGGCGCTGTGGATCCCGGCGGGCACCCACCACTCCACGGGTGCCGCCGGTCCGGCGCTCTTCCGCAGCCTGTACTTCCTGCCCGGGCGCTGCCCGGTCGACTGGTCGGCGCCCACCGTCGTCGGTGTCCCACCACTGCTGCGCGAGCTGATCTGCTACCTGGCGGACGACACCCTGGCCGCGGCCGCCCGCGAACGGGCCGAGGCCGTCGTCCTGGACCAGCTGCGTCCGGTGTCGGTGGCGACGGTGCAGGCCCCGATGCCCCGCGACCCGCGGGCGCGCCGGGTCGCGGAGGCACTGCGCGCCGATCCCGCGGACGGGCGGACCCTGGCGGAGTGGGGCGCCCGGGTGGGCGCGAGCGGCCGGACGCTGGCCCGCGCGTTCGTGGCCGACACCGGTATGCCGTACGGGCAGTGGCGCACCCGGGTCCGGTTGCAGGCCGCGATGCCGCTGCTGGCCGGCGGTGCGACCGTCGCGGCCGTGGCGGCGCGGGTGGGCTACGCCTCCCCGAGTGCGTTCGTCGCGGCCTTCCGACGTGCGGTGGGGGTGCCGCCGGGGGTGTACTTCGCGCCGTAGGCGCCTGCCGGGGACGCGGGAGTGCGCGGGGTTCAGCCCTCGCCGAGGCGGGCGCGGTCCGCGGCGGCCCTGCCCTGGTGCCAGCCGGCCGCATCGTTCACGCCGCGCAGGCGGACCGGCGCGGTCTCCGGGAAGAGGGCGCCGGTGGTCTCCTCGACGGCGAGTTCGCGGGCGGCGAGGACCGGGAGGAGGTCCGGGGCCGTTGGGGCGGACTCGGCGGTGGCGGCGGCCGTGGCGGCGGCGGTGGCCGCCGTGAGCCGGTCGCGGATGCGGTCGGCGTACCCGACGAGGAAGGTCTGGCGGAAGTCCCGGGTGCGGCGGGAGCGACCGCCGACGACGGGGGTGCCGCCCCGCTCCTTCAGCGCGCGGCCGTGGTCGTCGCCCGCGCGGTTCATGGCCGTGGTGGCCTGCAGCAGCAGGGAGGTGTAGAGCATCTCGGCCGCCTCCAGGTCGGGCGGGAAGCCGACGACGGTGGAGAAGCCGACGTCGGCGGCCCAGACGGCCTGGCAGCGGTTGGCGGTCGCGACGGCGTCCAGCAGCAGCGCCTTGGCCTGTTCGTACGGCCCCTCGATGCCGATGCGGATCGCCGACGGGCCGCCGGCCGGGCCGCCCGGCGAGCCGTCCGCGGTGTCGAGCAGCGCCTCGTCGATGCTGTGCCGGGCCATCAGCTCCTGCGCCTTGGCGGACAGCGCCTCCGCCTCCTGCGCGTAGTTCGTCGCCTCGGCCTTGGCGAGCAGGCCGCGGATGCGCCCGAGGGCGCGCGATGCGGCGTCCCCGGCGCGGCGCCCCGCCGCGGCCCCGGTCCCGGTCCCGGTCTCCGGCGGGGTCGGCAGCGGGGTGAGGGCAGCCGGGCCAGGACGCGCAGCGCCGCCAGCACGTCGTAGGCGGTCTCGAAGCGGGAGGTGCGGCGCCGCGCGGCCACCGCGTCGAGGTAGCCGCGGTCGGACTCCCACCACACCTCGGCGCCCAGCTGTTGCAGCTGCTCGGACCAGCGCGTGCCGGGCCGGTGGCGGGTCGCGGCGGGCCGGGCGTGCTCCGCGGCGACGGCGTCGACGACCAGCGCCACCAGCGTCGCGTCGGCCGCCTCACGCCGGACGATCCGCTCCAGGTCGGCGGGGTGCCAGCCACCCGCCCAGCACTGCCGCACCCCCGCCACCGCGGCCTCGACCACCGCCGCGCTCACCGCCTCCCAGCCGGGCTCGGCGGCGGCCAGCATCGAGGCACCCGCCTCTATGGCGTCCTCGGCCCGGGCGCCGTCGGGTGCGTAACGGACGCTGCCGAGCACCTTCGCGACCAGCTCGTCGGCCGCCGACGACCGGGCCCCGCCGCGCCCTTTTCCTCCGCGCTCGCTCACCCGGTCACTCTACGGCCGCTCGTGCCAGGGCCCGTCGGGCGGCGTCGCGGCGCCGGCACGGCGTCGTCCTGCGCCGGCTCCCGCAGGCCGTGGACGACGACGCCCGGCGCGCCGTGGGTACGGCGCGCCGGGCGTCGGTCAGGTCGTGCGGCGCGGCGCGATCGCCCGCGCCGCGCGGACCACTGTGGGGCTCTGTGGGGCGCTGCCCGCGGATCACCGCGGTGCGCTGCCCGCGGGTTACGCCAGGGCGCTGCCCGCGACCCACTGCGACCAGTCCATGTTCCAGCCGTTGAGGCCGTTGTCGGGCTTGATGGTGCGGTCCGGGGAGTTGACCACCTTCACCACGTCGCCGGTCCGCGAGTGGTTGAAGAACCAGGCGCCGTCCGTCTTGGGGTTGTCGGCGCCCTTGACGTCCTTCAGGCCGATGCAGCCGTGGCTGGTGTTGGCGGTGCCGAAGATGCCCTTGCCCCAGTAGTTGCCGTGGATGAAGGTGCCGGAGGCCGACAGGCGCATGGCGTGCGGTACGTCGGGGATGTCGTACTCGCCCTTGCCGTTCTTCTTCTTGAAGCCGACCGTCGAGCCGTCCATCCGGGTCTGCTTGAACCGCTCGGAGATGACCATGTCGCCGTTGTAGGTCGGGTTCTCCTTGCCGCCGGCCGAGATCGGAATGGTCTTCAGGACCCGACCGTCGCGCACCACGGTCATCTGGTGCGTCTTGGTGTCGACGGTGCTGACCTGGGCGCGGCCGACGTGGAAGCTGACGGTCTTGCTCTGGATGCCCCTGACACCCGGCGAGGCCTCGACGCCGCTCAGGCCGAGCTCCATGGTGACCTCGGTGTTCGCCTGCCAGTACTCCTGGGGGCGGAAGTCCAGCCGGGTGTCGCTGAACCAGTGGCCGACGACGTGCTGGTTGCTGCTCGCCGAGACATTGATCACGGACTCCACGGCGGCCTTGTTCTTGATCGGCTTGTCGAAGTTGATCGACACCGGCATGCCGACGCCGACGGTCGAGCCGTCCTCGGGCGTGAAGTTCCCGATGAAGCTGCTGGACGGGGTGAGCGTGGTGAAGCTGGAGTTCTCCACCGCCTTACGGCCCTGGGAGTCCACCGCACGCGCGGTGACCTTGTACTTCGTCGAGCGGTTCAACGGCTGGTCCGGCTGCCAGGAGGTGCCGTCGGCCGCCATCGTGCCCTTGACCGTCCGCCCCGACTCGACGGAGGTCATCGTGACGTCGGTGAGCCGTCCGCCACTGACCGTGACCTTGGCGGGCTTGCTGAGGCTCGCGTGGGTGTCACCGTTCTTCGGCAAGATGGTGATCTTGGCGTCGGAGACGTCCTTCGCGGCCGCCGCGTCCACCTGCTGGGCGCTCTCGTGACGGGTGTCGTCAGCACCGACACCGCCTCCATCAGCCGCGCTGCTGGCGCCACACGCCGTCAGCGTGAGTACGCCCCCGAGCAGCGCGGCGCTGGCTATGAGGCTCTTGCGGCGCTTGCTGTCCGTCATCACACGCATCTCCATTGCTACCGAATTCGCATACTTTCCCCGAGCTGACCGCCCGCTGAGCGCAGGCATATCTGGACGCCGACATTCCGGCCGACGCCATTTGAACGCCTTTTCCGTTTCGCCCGTTCCATTCGCCCGAAAAGTGTGGGGTAGGCCACTACGGGGACCCGCCCGGCGGGCCGGAATCGCTTCGGCCGTCACGCAGGGTGCGCGACCCGAGGCACCGGGCCACCCGCGACCGCTCCACGTAGTCGGCCCCCGTGCGGGCGGGACGCCGCACGGGGGCCGTGGCCGGTGGGGGTACGGGAGCGGCGCCCGGGTCAGCCCTCCCCGTCCGCATCGTCCGCCAGGTCCCACTCCGCCGCGTCCCACTCGGCTTCGGGGTCGTAGTCGGTCAGCTCCTCGCTGCTCCAGGAGGCCTGGGCGAGCTCCGCGCCCGGCACCGTGGTGACGAGGTCGAACGGGTCGACCAGGTGGGCCAGCGCCTCCGCCGGGTCCTCCTTGACGGTCTCCCGGGACTGCCTGCGCTCCTCGTCCGGCAGCGACGTATCGCCGTCGATGCGCTCCAGGGCGGCGCCGGTCAGCTGCCCGGCGTCGGTGACCTCCATGATCAGTTCGACATGAAGCCGCACAAAACGTGATGTCTCACCATTGCTCATAGCACGGAGGTTAGGCACGGACGGCTCCCGACTTCCCCGCGACCCGCGGCGGTCACTAACATCTGCGCTCAACGGCCAATTCGCCGAACCCACAAGGGGGATCGCTTTCGTGACCGCACGACGACCACTGCTGACCGCCGCCGCCGCGGGATCGGTACTGTTCGCCCTGTGGTTCGTACCGTCCGCCAACGCGATCGTGGGCACTGACGGAGCGACAGATTCCGGTCTGCGGGCGGCCTCCGCGCCGGCCGAACCGGGGCCGGCGGAGCAGCCGGGCCCGGCGGACGGGCCGGACCGGGCGAGCCGCACGGGGAGCGACGCCAAGGCCCCCGGGCCCGCCGCGCCCCAGCACTTCCTCGCCGACACCGGCAGCCCGGACACCACCCCGTACGTGATCGGCGGCGCCGGCTGCCTCGCGCTCGGCGCCGCACTGGTCGCCTACTCCGTACGCCGCACCCCCGACGAGACGGCCTGACCGCCTGCGCGCACGGCCTGACCGCCCACGCGCACGGGTAGGCCCCGGGTGCGGGCCCGGGGCCTTAGGGGTGAGGGGAACAGATCCCGTAGGGGTCGCGAGGGCCCCCTGCGGGGCCACAACGCGGCGGTTTCGGAGGGTATTCCGACGGCGAGCGGCACACCTCGTCCACCTGGGCCCAGCAGACCCGGTCGCCGCGGTCGCCGCGGTCGCCTCAGCAGACCGGGCCGCCGCAGTCGCCTCAGCCGACCCAGTCGCCTCAACCAACCCAGCCGTCGCCCTACGCCAACTCCCCGGTGACCGACTCCGCGGCCGCGACCAGCTTCCCGGCCCGTACGAACGCGTAGGCGGCCTCCAGGTCCGGCGCGAGGAAGCGGTCCTCGCCCGGCCCCTGGATGCCCGCGGCGCGCACCGCGTCCAGCACCGCGCGGGTGGCGGGCGCCGGCGTCAGCCCCTCGCGCATCTCGACGGCGCGGGTCGCCGCGTACAGCTCGACGGCGACGATCCGGGTCAGGTTGTCGACGGCGGTGCGCAGCTTGCGCGCCGCGGACCAGCCCATCGAGACATGGTCCTCCTGCATGGCGGAGGACGGGATGGAGTCCACCGAGGCGGGCGCGGCCAGCCGCTTCAACTCGCTGACCAGCGCGGCCTGGGTGTACTGGGCGATCATCAGGCCGGAGTCGACGCCCGGGTCGCCGGCCAGGAAGGCGGGCAGCCCGTGGGAGCGGTTCTTGTCCAGCAGCCGGTCGGTGCGGCGCTCGGCGATGGAACCGAGGTCGGCGGCGGCGATGGCCAGGAAGTCCAGCACATAGGCGACCGGCGCGCCGTGGAAGTTGCCGTTGGACTCCACCCGGCCGTCGGGGAGCACCACCGGGTTGTCGACCGCCGACGCCAGCTCGCGGTCGGCGACCAGGCGGGCGTGGTCCAGGGTGTCCCGGCCGGCGCCCGCGACCTGCGGGGCGCAGCGGATGGAGTAGGCGTCCTGGACGCGGGGGGCGTCGTCCTGGTGGTGCCCGGTGAAGCCCGAACCGGCCAGCACCTTCAGCATGTTGGCGGCCGAGGCGGCCTGCCCGGGGTGCGGGCGGATGGCGTGCAGCTCGGGCGCGAGAACCTTGTCCGTACCGAGCAGCGCCTCCAGGGAGAGGGCCGCGGTGATGTCCGCGGAGGTGAAGAGCCGCGCGAGGTCGGCGCAGGCCATCACGAGCATGCCGAGCATGCCGTCGGTGCCGTTGAGGAGGGCCAGGCCCTCCTTCTCGCGCAGTTCGACGGGCGCGATGCCGTGCGCGGCCAGCAGCTCCCCGGCCGGGCGCACCACGCCGTCGGGGCCCTCCGCCTCGCCCTCGCCCATCAGCGTCAGCGCGCAGTGCGAGAGCGGTGCGAGGTCGCCGGAGCAGCCGAGGGAGCCGTACTCGTGGACGACGGGGGTGATGCCGGCGTTGAGTATCGCGGCCATGGTCTCGACGACCAGCGGGCGGACGCCGGTGTGCCCGGAGGCGAGGGTCTTCAGCCGCAGGAACATCAGCGCGCGGACCACCTCGCGCTCGACGCGCGGGCCCATGCCGGCCGCGTGGGAGCGCACGATGTTGCGCTGGAGCTGGGCCCGCAGCTCGGGGCTGATGTGGCGTACGGCCAGGGCGCCGAAGCCGGTGGAGACGCCGTAGACGGGGTCGGGCTTGGCGGCGAGTTCGTCGATGAAGGCGCGGGAGGCGGCGACGGCCGCGAGGGCCTCTTCGGACAGCTCGATCCGGGCCGCGCCGCGGGCCACCGCGATGACGTCCTGTGCGGTCGTGCCGGACGTCCCCAGCACCACAGTGTGCATATCCATATTCAGGCACCCTAGAGACTGAATCGCCGGATGTCACCACCGGATTTCGGGATCACCCCTTACCGGGGGTGACCGCGAGCGCCCGGCGGCGCCTTCCCCAAGATCTGCCGCCTCACCTCCTGAAGCGCCGGCGCTCCGGCCCCGGCCGCCGGTCCGGGGCGTCGGCGAGCCGTACGACCGGGTCGTCCCTGCCACCGTGTCGTCCGGCGACCACCGGCTCGCCCGAGCCCGCCGCCTTGGCCTTGTACTGCGCGGCGTCCGCGAGCCGGAAGAGCCGGCGGCCGCTGCGCACCGGGCCGATCGGGTCACCGGTCGAGGCGACCCCCACCGCGACGCCCTCGCCGAGGTCCAGCTCACCGGCCCGCCGACACAGCTCGGCGGCCACCTTGACCACCTCGTCGGCCGGCGGGCCCACCGCGAGCAGGCAGAACTCGTCGCCGCCGAGGCGGGCGGCGAGCGTACCGGGCAGCATCGCGCCGCACAGCGAGAGCACCGACCCGAACCGCTCCAGCAACCGGTCGCCCACCGCGTGGCCGCGCGAGTCGTTCACCCGCTTGAGCCCGTTGAGATCGCACACCACCAGACTGACCACCGCGCCCTCCCCGCGGTGCAGCTCCAGCGCCTCGTCCAGCCGCATATCGACGGCCCGGCGGTTGGCGAGGCCGGTCAGCGCGTCGGTGAAGGCCAGCCGCCGGGCCTCCGCCAGCCGCTCGGTCTGGGCGATCCCGGCGGCCGTCACGGCGGCCAGCACGCTGGCGAAGTCGGCGTCCGCCCGGCCGAAGACGGGCTCCGCGGCGCGCCGGGCGACGTACAGCTCGCCCCACGCCCGGCCGTGCAGCACGATCGGGGCGACCACGCAGCAGCCCCGGCCCCGGCGGCGCAGGGCGGCCACCCGCTGGTGGTTGTAGGGGCCGTCCCGGCCGTCCTCCGGCCCGCCGGGTCCGGGGCTCCCCGGGGGAGGGTCCGCCTCGGCCGTCTCCACCCAGGCGCTGGGCTCGCCACCGCCGGCCCACTGCTCGTGCAGAAAGCCGACGATCTCCGGGAACTCGTGCACCGGGTAGCTCTCGCCCTCGGGGAACTCCTCCTCGCCCTCGGCGAGTTCGCCGACGTTGACCAGCACCCGCAGCTTGCCCAGCTCGCGCTCCCACTTCGAGATCGCCGCGAAGGAGCCGCCCAGGGCCAGGCGCACGCCCTGGGCCGCGGCGTGCGCCGATTCGCGTGGGGTGTGCGCGGCCGCCATCGCCTGCGCCAGCTCCACCACTGCCCGCAGCCTCGCATCGCCCTCGCCCGTCACCGGATCCTCACATTCCGTCACCGTGAGCACGCTCTGTATTACAGCGTAGGAATGTTTAGCCCCTTTCGCCCCTTTGAGTGCGGGAATGACACCGGGGCGTTATCCACGTCGTGGCTGGTGGGGGCCGAAATGAGGGCGAGAGGGGTTTCGGTTACGGTGAGTCACTGGAGGCGGGCGACCCGTGGCGGCCCGACTCACGCACAGCGCCTCGCTCACCGGGCCACTGCGACCCGGCCTCACTCACCGGGCCACTGCGGGTCCCGCTTCTCGTTGAAGGCCGCCACGCCCTCCGCGCGGTCCCCGGAGAAGGCCACACTGCGCCAGGCGCCGTCCTCCAGGTCCAGGCCGGTGCGCAGGTCCAGGCCGTGCCCCAGGCGCAGCGCGCGCTTGGCGGCGCGCAGGCCGACCGGCGAGTTGCGGGCGATCGTCGCGGCCAGCGCCAGCGCCTCGGCCCGGTCCTGACCGTCCGCCACCAGCTGGTCGACCAGTCCCAGCTCCGCCGCCTCGGCCGCCGGCACCCGCCGGGCGGTGAAGATCAGTTCGGCCGCCCGCGCGGCGCCCACCCGGCGGGGCAGCAGCTGGGTGCCGCCCCCGCCGGGGATGACGCCCACCGACACCTCCGGCAGGCCGACCACCGCGCTGCCGTCCGCGACGATCAGGTCGCAGGCCAGCGCCAGCTCAAAGCCGCCGCCGAGCGCGAAGCCGTGCACCGCGGCGATGGTGGGCACCGGCAGCTCCAGTACGCCCGTGTAGGCGGCGCGGGTGTGCGGGCGCTGGCGCATCAGGTCGGCGTCCGTGAAGGAGTTGCGCTCCTTGAGGTCGGCGCCGACGCAGAACGCCCGCTCGTAGGTGGAGGTGAGCACCACCGCCCGTACGGAGCGGTCCGCGGCCAGCTCGGCGCAGGCCTGTGACAGGCCGTCAGCCATCGCCGTGGAGACCGCGTTCATGGCCTTGGGGCGGTCCATGACCAGTTCCGCCACGTGGCCATGGCGCTCGATGCCGACCCACTCGTCCGCGCCGAACCGCTGCATGGAACCCTCCCGTGTTAACGAACGTTGACCTGCTCGACTGGGGGGATCATGCCAGGCGGGGGCCCGGCGGGACAGGGGGTCGGGGCACCCGTCGCGCCACCGGGGCCGGTCAGCCGCGCCGGGTCAGCAGCCACGGCTCCACGACGCCCAGGCCGCGCACCGGCCGCTGCCACATCGGCTGCAGCGCGAAGCGGTAGGACGGCGGCGCCTCGCCCGTGCCCTCCTCGGCCGCCTTCTCCGCGGCCGCGGCGTCCGCCTCGGAGATCGGCGCGTCACCGATCCGGCCCAGTTCCTCCGCGAAGGCCTCGTCCACCAGGACGGTGTCCTTCGGGGCTATCGAGGTGAGCCGGCTGGCCAGATTGACGGTCGTGCCGAAGACATCGCCCATCCGGGTCGTGACCGTGCCGAAGGCGATGCCGACCCGCAGCTCCGGCATCGTCTCGTCGTGGCTCATCGTCTCGATCAGCCGCAGGCCGATCTCGGCGGCGATACCGGCGTCGTCGGCGGAGAAGAGCACCTCGTCGCCGAGGGTCTTGATGAGCCGGCCGCCGTGCGCGGCCACCAGGTCCGAACAGGTGGTCTCGAAAGCCTCCACCAGCTCGCCCAGTTCCTCCTCCTCCAGACGGCGGGTCAGGCGGGTGAAGCCCACCAGGTCCGCGAACCCGACGGCGAGCCGGCGGTCGACCATCTCCACGTCGTCCTGGGCCCGTACGACCCGGCCGGTGGCCGCGGCGAGCTGCCGCCGCCAGACGTAGACCAAGAACTCCTCCAGCTCGGGCAGGAGCAGCTCCACCAGCGGATAGGTGATCTCCGTACGGGTCAGGCCGGAGTCCTGGGGCTCGGTGAGGCCCTCCAGGAAGGAGTCGATCTGCCAGTCGGCGAGGCGGGCGGTGGTCTGGCCCGTGGAACGGGCGACCTGGACGGCCATCGCCTCGCTCAGCAGTCCGGCCTCGACCAGGCCGGCGAGGCGGCGCAGGGCGAGTACGTCGGCCTCGGTCAGGGCCTTGACCTGGCCGATGTCGGCGAAGCCCATGGCCCGCCAGAAACGGGCCGCCAGGTCCATGGAGACACCGGCGCTGCGGGCCGCCTGGAACGGCGTGTAGCGGCGGTCGGCGCCGAGGATGAGTTGTTCCAGGCGCAGGGCGATGCTGTTCTCGTCGCCCTCGTCGAGGGCCCCCGGCGGGTCGCCCGCGGGCACGTCGCGTACGGCATCGTCCTCGGTGTCCGTCGCGCGCGGGGCGGCGCCCGAGTCGTCGGCGGTCACCGGCCGCTCCCTGTCCGATCCCTGCGCACTGCCCTTCCGATCACTGCTCGCCGGTGGTCCGCTCCCTGGCGGACCGCCTCAACGATACGGCACGGGTGTGCCGTGGCTCACAGGTGCGGGTGCGTCGTGCTGGGCCGGGGCGGAGCCGTTGGTGGTTTCGGTTGTTCCGGGGCGCCATGGCACGAGCCCCCGGGTGCGGGTACTCCGGGGCGGAGCCGTTGGTGGTTTCGGTTGTTCCGAGGGGCGCGGTGGCGCTAGCCGCGGGGTGCGGGTGCGCCGGGGCGGAGCCGTGGGTGGTTGGCGTTCATGTGGGGGCTGCCCGGGATCGTGGTGTGGCTCCTCCCCGGTGTGTCTACCGCGGCTGTCCGTTGCCGTCTCCTTCGGCTCCTCCGGCCGGGCGCAGGTGGATGATGTCGCCCGCGCCCACCGGCTGCTGTACGCCGTCCGCCGTGGCCAGGACCAGGCGGCCGTCGCCGTCGATGGCGACCGCCTCGCCGACGATGTCGGTGCCGCCGGGGAGTTCGGCCCGCACCGTGCGGCCCAGCGTGGCGCAGCCGGCCGCGTAGGCCTCCTGGAGCCGGCTGGCGGCGGGGTCGCCGTCGGCGGTCTGCCACTCGCCGTACCAGTGGTCCAGGGAGCGCAGTACGGCGCGCAGCAGCGGGTCGCGGTCGGTGGTGCGGGCGCCGGCCAGCGCCAGGGAGCCCGCGCCGGGAACGGGCAGTTCGTCGGCGGTGAGGGTGACGTTGAGGCCGATGCCGACGACGACGCCGTCCGCGGCCCGCTCGGCGAGGATGCCGCCGGCCTTGCGCTCGGCGCCGTCGACCGTGACCAGGAGGTCGTTGGGCCACTTGAGTGCGGTGTCGACGCCGGCCGTACGCGACAGCGCGGTGGCGGTGGCCACTCCGGCCAGCAACGGGAGCCAGCCCCAGCGCTCGACGGGCACGCGGGGGGTGAGGTAGACGGAGAAGAACAGGCCGGAGCGCGGGGGCGCCGACCAGGTGCGGTCGAGGCGGCCGCGCCCTGCGGACTGCTCCTCGGCCACCAGTACGGCGCCCTCGGCAGCGCCCCGGGCAGCGCGCCCGGCCAGGTCGGTGTTGGTGGAGCCGGTGGCGGGGACGACGTCGAGGGAGGTCCACAGGGCGCCGGGGCGCACGAGGGCACGACGCAGCGCGTCGGCGTTCAGCGGGGGACGGCCCAGATCGCTCCAGCGGCCGGCGTCTTTGTCCCGGTTTCCCGGTGGTTGAGGCGTCATGGCACCAGCCTAGGTGTGGTCAACGACGCAGTGCCGCTGAGCAGCCCCGCCGATACGCTACGAGTCGGTAGCCATACACGTACCACCCTCAGTACGAGCACCAGTCCAGGACGAGCAGGAGCCGCATCCCGATGTCCGAACCGGAAGCAAACATCCACACCACCGCGGGCAAACTGGCGGATCTGCAGCGGCGGGTCGACGAAGCCACGCACGCCGGGTCCGCCCGTGCGGTGGAAAAGCAGCACGCCAAGGGGAAGCTGACGGCGCGTGAGCGCATCGATCTGCTGCTGGACGAGGGCTCGTTCGTCGAGCTGGACGAGTTCGCGCGGCACCGGTCGACCAACTTCGGGCTGGAGAAGAACCGCCCGTACGGCGACGGTGTGGTGACCGGCTACGGCACGGTCGACGGCCGCCCGGTTGCCGTGTTCTCCCAGGACTTCACGGTCTTCGGCGGGGCGCTCGGCGGGGTCTTCGGCGAGAAGATCGTCAAGGTGATGGACTTCGCGCTCAAGACCGGCTGCCCGGTCATCGGCATCAACGACTCCGGCGGCGCGCGCATCCAGGAGGGCGTGGTCTCGCTGGGCATGTACGGCGAGATCTTCCGGCGCAACACGCACGCGTCGGGCGTCATTCCGCAGATCTCGCTGATCGTCGGCCCCTGCGCGGGCGGCGCGGTCTACTCCCCCGCCATCACCGACTTCACGGTCATGGTCGACCAGACCTCGCACATGTTCATCACCGGCCCGGACGTCATCAAGACGGTCACCGGCGAGGACGTGGGCTTCGAGGAGCTGGGGGGCGCGCGGACGCACAACACCACCTCCGGCGTGGCGCACCACATGGCGGGCGACGAGAAGGACGCCATCGACTACGTCAAGGCGCTGCTGTCCTACCTGCCGTCCAACAACCTCTCCGAGCCGCCGGTCTTCCCCGAGGAGGCGGACCTGGCGACCTCGGACTACGACCGCGAGCTGGACGTCCTGGTCCCGGACTCGGCGAACCAGCCGTACGACATGGTCACGGCCGTCGAGCACGTCCTGGACGACGGCGAGTTCATGGAGACCCAGGCGCTGTTCGCGCCGAACATCGTCACCGGCTTCGGGCGGGTCGAGGGCCATTCGGTCGGCGTGGTCGCCAATCAGCCGATGCAGTTCGCCGGCATCTTGGACATCAAGGCCTCGGAGAAGGCCGCACGGTTCGTGCGCACCTGCGACGCCTACAACATCCCGGTGCTGACGTTCGTGGACGTGCCGGGCTTCCTGCCGGGGACGGACCAGGAGTACGACGGGATCATCCGGCGCGGCGCCAAGCTGATCTACGCGTACGCCGAGGCGACGGTCCCGCTGATCACGGTCATCACCCGCAAGGCGTTCGGCGGCGCGTACGACGTCATGGGCTCCAAGCACCTGGGTGCCGACCTGAACCTGGCCTGGCCGACCGCGCAGATCGCGGTGATGGGCGCGCAGGGCGCGGTCAACATCCTGCACCGCCGCACCCTGGCCGCCATCGAGGACCCCGCCGCGCAGGACGCCAGGCGCCAGGAGCTGATCCAGGAGTACGAGGACGCCCTGCTCAACCCGTATGTGGCGGCCGAGCGCGGCTACGTCGACGCGGTGATCGAGCCGTCCGAGACGCGCCGGCACATCGTGCGCGGGCTGCGCGCGCTGCGCAACAAGCGCGAGGCGCTGCCGCCGAAGAAGCACGGCAACATCCCGCTGTAGGAGGGTGGTCGCAGATGATCAAGGTCGTGCGGGGCAACCCGACACCTGAGGAGCTGGCCGCCGCACTGGCGGTGGTGCAGGCCCGTGCCGCGGCGGCCGCCGCCGGCGCGGCGCCCAAGGGCGGCGCCGGCGGCAGCGAGTGGTCCGATCCGGCGTCCACGATCCCGGCGCGCGCCCGGGTGCCGCACCCCGGGCCGCGGGCGTGGCGGACGAGCTTCTGGCCCCGTTAGCCGGGCTGGGGCAGGGGCCGTTGTCGGTTGCTGTTCACGTTGCGGTTGCGGTGATCGTTCGTCGAGTCGAGGGCGGACGAGCTTCTGGCCCCGTTAGCCGGGCCGGGGCAGGGGCCGTTGTCGGTTGCTGTTCACGTTGCGGTTGCGGTGATCGTTCGTCGAGTCGAGGGTTGCCGTTCACGGGCCGCGCCGACCGGCCGGAGCACCCGGCCACCGGCCGGCCAGGTCGGTGCATGGTGCATTGACTAGTCCTTCGGGCCGTGGCGCCTGAGTACGCGTAC